>CAMDDG010000004.1 GCA_945890895.1 Chitinophaga pinensis
AATAAAAAATAAATGTGAATATAAAGTGTTTTAAATTTATTATTTTGTTAACGATTAATTATTGGTATTTGTTTCACATTTAGTTCTTCAAAATGGTATTTACGTTAGAATCAACGAATTTTTAGGCTGTAAGTACTTGTATTTTGGTAAATTACATGATTCTTAAACTCATCCACCCAAAATCCATTCTGTCTGATTTTCTGCACATATTGTCTAAACGACCATATTTTATGTCGAATTCCAATCCCGATTTCCAATCGTATCTGTTATCTTTGAAAAACGAACAATTATGGAAGCAAAATTTTCTCCTCGAGTAAAGGAAGTCATACAATATAGTCGTGAAGAAGCTATTCGCCTCGGACATGATTATATCGGTTGTGAACACTTATTATTAGGGATCATCCGCGAAGGTGAAGGTAAAGCATTTCAAACTATGGTATTGCTGGATATCGATAATCTGCGATTGAAAAAAAGTGTGGAAGATGCCATTCGCGGAACTGCCAATAAAACCTCCAATTTGGGTAATATCCCCCTAACAAAACAAGCCGAGAAAGCCCTAAAAATAACCTATCTCGAAGCTAAAATATTTAAAACCGATTTAATCGGAACTGAACATCTACTACTTTCTATTCTTCGCGATGAAGATAATGTAGCTTCTAAAGTACTTGCACAATACGGAGTGAGTTACGATGTATTTAAATCTGCGTTGGAAGAAGGAGTGGAGCCGTTCAGAGATGAAACTCCCAGTCGCGATGAAGGCGATACACCTGAAGATTTCTACCGCGATGAGCAGAAAGAAAAGTTGGCGGCAAAGTCAAAAGTAAAGTCAAAAACTCCCGTGCTCGATAATTTTGGTCGCGATTTGACCAAAGCTGCGGAAGATGGAAAATTAGACCCCATCGTTGGACGTGAAAAAGAAATTGAACGAGTAAGCCAGATTTTGTCGCGGAGAAAGAAAAATAATCCGGTGTTAATTGGCGAGCCCGGCGTTGGTAAAACAGCCATAGCTGAAGGTTTGGCATTGAGAATTGTACAACGCAAAGTATCCCGTGTTTTGTTTAATAAGCGCGTTGTTAGTCTGGATTTAGCTAGTATGGTGGCAGGTACCAAGTACCGCGGACAGTTTGAAGAGCGAATGAAAGCGCTTATGATGGAACTGGAAAAAGCGGAAGATGTTATTCTGTTCATTGATGAAATTCATACCATTGTTGGTGCAGGTGGAGCATCGGGATCACTCGACGCAAGCAATATGTTTAAGCCGGCCTTAGCCAGAGGTGAAATTCAATGCATTGGTGCAACTACCTTAGATGAATACCGTCAGTATATTGAAAAAGACGGTGCGCTGGAACGTCGTTTCCAAATGGTTCTCATTCAACCCGCATCCCCCGAAGAAACCGTTGAGATTTTACATAATATCAAAGGCAAATACGAAGATCATCACAGTGTGCAATACGCCGATGAAGCCATTAAAGCGTGTGTTGATTTGAGTGTTCGATACATGAGCGACCGGCATTTGCCCGACAAAGCAATTGATATTTTAGACGAAGCTGGAGCTCGAGTGCATATTTCCAATATTCACGTTCCCACTGAAATTGTGGATCTTGAAGCGCAAATTGAAGAGATTAAACTCGAGAAGAATCGAGTGGTGAAAAGCCAAAATTTCGAGGAAGCTGCTAAACTTCGCGATACGGAAAAGCGCCTATTAGAAAATCTTGATAATGCCAAAACGGCTTGGGAAAATCAAGCAAAAGAAGAACGTTATCAGGTTACTGAAGATGATATCGCTACCGTAATTAGTATGATTACAGGAATTCCCGTAAAACGCATGGGTGAAGATGAAAGTAAGCGACTATTGCACATGGCCGATACTCTGAAAAAACGCGTAATTGGTCAAGATAAAGCAGTAGATAAATTAACCAAAACGATTCAACGTACTCGCGCTGGATTTAAAGAACCCAATCGTCCGATTGGTTCCTTCATATTTTTAGGTCCTACCGGTGTGGGTAAAACTGAGTTGGCAAAAACCTTGTCAGAATTCTTGTTCGATACCGATGATGCTTTGATTCGTGTAGACATGAGTGAATACATGGAGAAATTTGCCGTAAGTCGCTTAGTGGGGGCGCCTCCAGGTTATGTGGGTTACGAAGAAGGTGGATTGCTGACTGAGAAAGTCCGCAGAAAACCGTATTCAGTTGTTTTGTTTGATGAAGTTGAGAAAGCGCATCCCGATGTGTTTAATTTAATGCTTCAAGCTTTGGATGAAGGGTATATGACTGATTCTGGGGGACGTAAGATCGATTTCAGAAATACTGTGATCATTATGACATCCAACATTGGTTCAAGGCAGTTAAAGGATTTTGGAACGGGTGTTGGTTTTGGTACGCAAACCAAGCAAGTAAATCAAGATAAAGAATCTAAAATGGTGGTTGAAACTCAGTTGAAGAAATTCTTTTCACCGGAGTTTTTGAATCGTATCGACGATATTATTGTGTTCGATTCCCTTAAAAAAGAAGAGATTATCAAAATTTTGGATGTTCGTATGTCCAGGATGTTGAAACGCATCGAAGATTTAGGTTACCATATTAGTATTACTGACTCCGCAAAAGGATTTTTGGCCGACAAAGGATTCGATGCCGATTTTGGAGCTCGTCCATTGCAACGCGCATTACAGAAGTATTTGGAAGAGCCATTGGCAGAAAAAGTACTTCAAGGTACCTTGAAGGAAGGGGATGAATTGGTGGTAGAATTTGCAGAAGGAGCTGAAGAATTAACTATTTCAGCTGCGGCAAAGAAAGCTTCCAAACCCAAAAAGACAAAAGAAGTATAATATCATTCGTCCATAATAAAGAGTGCCTGTGGTTAATTCTGCGGGTACTCTTTTTGTTTTGTGCCTGTTTTGAATTTAGTAGGTAATACCCACAACGTTATGTGCTAGTTTTTCGTGGGTGTCTTTCAACATCCTGAATGTCTATCAATAACCAGTGTGCGTTTCAATTTCCGGAGTGCCGTTTAACATTCCGAGGATGCCTTTCAACATCCTGAATGTCTATCAATAACCAGTGTGTGTTTCAATTTCCGGAGTGCCGTTTAACATTCCGAGGATGCCTTTCAAAATCCTGAATGTCTATCAACAACCAGTGTGCGTTTCAATTTCCGGAGTGCCGTTTAAATCCCGTGGGAGTCCTTTCAAAATACAGAATGCCTTTCAATACATTAAAACCGACGAATTCCAATGAATCGTTTCTGGTAATAAGGTGAAGACATGCGATCGTAACGAATTCCACTGCTTGTGGCAGAATGTATGAAATAAATATCGTCGGAAACTTCCGAGATTATTCCCACATGACCCACTAACGTTTGACTGGCTCTGCGACCAGAGAACATGATTACATCCCCGGGAAGGGCATCAGCAATATCAACGGGTGTGCCTTTATTGATGTATTCGCGCGAACTAACAGGAAGTTTTTGTCCATTTCCTTGCAAGTAACAATAGGAAACAAATCCACTGCAATCAAATCCTGCCGGTGTTTTGCCTCCCGCTCTGTATGGTCGGTCTAACATGGCAATGGCTTCGTCCATGATCTGATTTATAACCGCTATACGATTGGGTGCTAAAGCTCCATCTACTGTATATTCCAATCGGTTACTATCGCCATTCGGAACTATAGGATTGAACAGATGTTCTTCAACAGAATTCGGTAAGCCCGAATTTACGGCTGATCCGATATTCCATCCCCCGAAAAAAGTCAGAAAAATTGTAGTGATTGATGCGGGACGAAGGAATGGTACCATAATTTGTTAATTTAATTTCTTTACAAAGGATTGGTAACGTGTTTGATACGTGTTTCCTGTTTTGCCTCCTAAAGTAGTCCAAACTTTTTTCATGTCGGCAATTCGTGAATCTGAGCTGGGATGGGTGCTAAGGAATTCAGGGATTTTAACGCCCTGGCCTTGCTTTTGCATTTTTTCAAAGAAACCGGCACCGCCCACGGGGTTGTACGAAGTATTGTATAGCCAGCGCACACTGAATTCATCGGATTCTTTTTCAGCCTCTCTACCGTAACTCAAATTGGCAACCCCAGTTGCAATACGTGCTAACTGGCCTTTGCCTTGCCCAAACACCAAATCCAATAATAATTGAGCCCCAAATTCACGAGTCATGGCATCAGTAGAATGGCGTTTATCTGCGTGAGCCATTTCGTGAGCCATAACACCTGCAAGTTGATCTTCGGATTCCAAGTATTTCAATATACCGGTATAGAAATAAATAAATCCACCGGGTGCGCAAAATGCATTGAGTGTGGTATCATCTTTGATGATGCGAATTCGCCAAGAGAATGCGGTTTCGTATTCGAGTTGATTGTTTTTGAGGATGCTATCGCGAACCGAATATAAATACTGGTATGCAAATGCATTTTGAGCGCTATCTAGAATGATGCTTTTATTTTGATCTTCAAAACTAGTAGCCACTTGAAATCCGAGTTCTACGTCTTTTTCAACCGGGAAAATATTGAGGTTTTTCGACCAATTCCCGCAGCTATTCATCAAAGCCACTAAAGCTATTGCAATCAGGGATAATTTAAATTTGGATAAAGACTTGAGTTGCGCCATTTAGGTGCAAAAATACGAAATTTACTCCAAGATTAGGACTGAATCCGTTAAAGGTTCGGTTGGAGTCGTTGAATTAGAGTGCACAAATTACGTCGAATTAATTTAAAACTGCCCTTTTAGAATATCAAACAAATTGTACCAATGAAATTTGTGAATTACGTCGAATTACGCTTGAAAATCCCAGGTTTTAAAGGCAACAGACCTTTGAATTTGATTGCACAAATTCACTTCATTAGAACGGATACCCAATACCAATGGCAATGGCGGTTTCCTGTAGTACGAAGGTTCTAAATCCAGAATTTCTAACGGTTTCGGTAAAAATCCAACGTTGGGTTTCAGGCAAACTGGGGTCGCGCAAAGGTATTCCCCAATCCACACGGAACATGAAAATACTCAAATCAAATCGCAAACCTACTCCGGTGTTTAATGCCACTTCTTTCATGAAATTCTGTCGACTAATTACTCCATAAAGAGGATTGGCCACTCCACTTTTTTGTAGGTTCCAAATATTGCCCGCGTCAAAGAAAATGGCACTTTCAATGAATTGTTTGATTATGGTAAAACGGTATTCCAAGTTGGCCTCCAAAAGCAGTTCTCCTGAACGGTCAATTCTCGAGGCAACGCCCTTGGGGGTATTCCCGGGACCTAAAGTACGCGGTTGCCAAGCGCGCAAGCTATTGCTTCCCCCGATAAAATAACGCTTATCGTAAGGAACTAAATTGCTATTTCCATAGGGTACTGCTAAGCCCGAGTTGAAACGAAAAGCAATGCCATTGAGTTCATCAATATTGCGCTTCAAACGAAATTCCGCCTCGATTTTGGAGTATTGAAAGTAATTCACACCAAATAAATTATACACGCTATCATCGCGATACTGCTCCTCGGATAACTTGCGATATAAATGATGCCAGTTGCCGCTGGTTTCAAATCCCAAACGCACAAATTTGGAAGTTTGTCCGGGTTTTGATAAAGAATTGGAATATATGAAACCGAGTTTTACAGGTGTGATGATTTGGTCGGTGAAAACGCGGCGCACAAATTCTTGATCCAGTTTGGGTAACTGGGGAAGGAATTCTGGACTAACAATATTTCGGTTATAACTGATTTCTAAAGGTGTTATGAACCAACTTAATCGAGGTTTTATAAATTGAAAAGAAAGCGATGCCGGGAGTGAACTTCGTGTAAAATTAATGTTCTGCTCGTATTGATAACTCAAACTAAGTAACGTGTTTTTTTGATCGAACTGGCGAAGCACCTGAATGCGATCCAAAGCACTTAAGCCCGGTAATTTTAAACTGGCAACCAATCCTTGTTGCAAACCTGTAAAGATTTCAGACAAATTATCTCTCTTAAATATGGCCTCGTAGGAAGTTATCGATGAAAGTTTAAAATACTCCGCATTCCCGAAAACGTTTCTGTTTGAAAACGATACAATTCCCGCCAAACCAAAGCTTCGCTGCTGACTGGTAATGAAGTTTAAACCCGAACTACCTTGAGGAGAGTACAACAGCTGTGGTTCGGTGGAGAAACTCAATCGAGGAAAGGTTTTCAAATAAATGATCGGACGAATGATCCCGCTGTCGTTGTCAATTGATTGTCGAATATCAATTCCAGAATACAAACCCGATTCTGAGAGTTTGCGGTAGGTTTCTGTCCATCGACTTTGGGAAAAATAGTTTCCTGAATCTATGGTAATTATTTTGGGGAAGTTTTTGGATTTTAATGGATAGTGGTTTAATTGAACATCCAATCCTGGAAATTGGACTCTTTCGGGATAATTATTGAGCAAATAATCCTTATTGGTGTTGAAGTAAACCGTAACGTTGCCGATGGTGTATTTTTTGTGCGTTTTGGAATTCGTTGGGGGCAGCAATCGAATTTTAACTAAGGTGTGTTTATTGACTTGATTCGTATCAATTTCAAACTTAATGGACTCTAAACTAACCGTAAAATAACCGGAATCGCGCAATTGTGAAGCAATGTAATCCTGGCCTTCGGTAAACTTATTCAAATTGCAGGGCCAGTACATTCGAAACAAACCACTGGATTGAGTGGCGTTTTTTACAATTCTCAGCATGGTTGAATCGGGTGCGTCGTACTGAATTTTTTGAATGGTGTAGGGCTTATTGGCAACAGCAGTATACGTTACATAGGCTTTTTTTCTGCGGGTTTTGACTTCGTAAGAGCAAGTAGCGTCGAAATATCCTTTATTGAACAAATAAAATTTGATGTTGTCGGCGGAAACCTGTGCTAATTGCGGATTGTAAATAACTGGAGCTTCACCGAGGTTATAACGCATTTTTTTTCGCCAGCCAATAGAGTCGTTGAGTTCCGGATGTTTTATGCTGGTTCCTAAGGCGTGTACCCATAAAAATATAGGCAACTGATTGAACAGTACGCGTTTGTTGGTACGGTGAAGGATTTGGGCTTTGTAATCGCCATCAATTCGGGTTTCAGAAACAATTTTTACTTTGTTTCGGCGCAGTAAATGTTGATCTTGGGGGATGATTTTTCTGACCCCGCATCCCCCGAAAAAAAGCGAAATACCCAATACAACCGCGATGGCTTTGGGAAATAAAATCGCATATTTGTAGCGGGAAGATGACATCACAACAAGAAATAAAACAGTTTGCTTCGCTGAAGCTTCCGAAATATCGACAAAAATATGGCCAATTCCTCGTTGAAGGTCGTAAAGTAGTAGAGGAAGTATTCCACAGTGACCTGCATGTGGTGCGAATACTGTTCACTTCTGAGTATGCTCAAAAACACGGAGTGGGCGATAATTGGGATCAAATTTCGAGCAAAGACATGCAAAAAATCTCCCAGTTCGACACACCTCCCGGGGTTGTAGCCGTGGTAGAAATTCCCAAATCCATGCCATTTCAACCCCAAGCAGGATTGAATTTGATTCTCGACGGCATTTCCGATCCTGGAAATTTAGGAGCCATTTTGCGCATCGCCGATTGGTATGGAATCAGTCAAGTTCTGTTGTCGGAAGATTGCGTGGATGTGTACAATTTCAAATGCCTTTCGGCCAGTATGGGTTCGTTTCTACGGGTACAGACCTCGAGGGTGGATTTGGAAGCTTGGTTGAAAAGCCAGCAGAATGGATCTTCTTCGCTCGAGCCGGTGGTGTACGGCGCGTATTTGAACGGCACTTCAATTTATGAGGTAACGCCTCCCGAGCAGCCGTATTTTTTGGTGATTGGTTCGGAAGCCCATGGCATTCGCGAGGGACTAAAATCGCTCATAAATTCACCCATTACCATTCCTGCACGCGGTGGAGCTGAAAGCTTGAACGCCAGCGTGGCCACTGCTATTTTAATCGATCGTTTAATGGTCAATATTCATCGAAATACTCGGTAAATGTGCTGATTTTTCATTACTTTGTGATCTTGTAGAAATTGAACAAACAGCGGTATGGCTCAAAATCAAACCATTAAAGAGAAGCTCTCGGATTTTATTCGCAGGTATCATGCCCAGCAGTTTGCTTTGGGAGCTGTTTTTTACTTGCTCGAATTTGCAGTTATATTTCTTTTAATTAATTATATAGAGTATTTCTTTTGGCTCAAATCTTCTGCAAGAGGGGTGTTGTTTTTTGTTTTCTGGGGATGGATGGTCGTAGGTGCCCTTTGGCATTTGGGAAGACCCTTATTGAGTTTATGGGGCAGAAGAAAACAGTTAACGCAAGAGCAGGCAGCTCAGATTATTGGCGACCATTTTCCCGAAATTCAAGATCAATTGCTCAACTATTTGCAGTTGGAGCAGTTGTATTATGAATCTGCGGTTTCAGAAAAATCGAGTTCAGAGATTGGAACTTTAAATCAGAATTCTAATGCGTCAAATCAAAATACCAGCGCCAACCGCGACTTGATGCTGTTGGCCATTCAGCAAAAAAGCGATCGACTCAAAGGATTTTCATTCATACAAGCCTTGAATCCCGGTGCATTTAAAACGCATGTGCTCCGTTTATCGGCCGTGTTGTTGTTGCTTTTTATTTGGGGATTGTACGATTCTCGAAATATATCTGCTGCTTCACAACGATGGTTCCATTTTGAGAAACAGTTTGTTCAAAAAGCACCTTTTGAATTCGTTTGGCTGAATCCCGTCGATCATTTAACAGAAGGAGAAGATTTATCGGTTTTATTGACGTTCAAAGGAAAAAAAATACCTTCCCAAGCTCAATTGTTAGTCAATGGAGTGGCAATGGATATGGCACCCAGCGATTCAGGAGTGTTTTCGATAACGGTTCGACAGCCCAATAATGATGTAAAAATTCAATTTGTTGCTGCTGGATTTAGTGATGTGGAACGTATTGTTGGGGTGGATCAAAAACCCAAGTGGAACAATATACAAGTCACAGCTGTTTATCCGGCATATACGCGTAAAAAGTCCGAGAAACTGGATCCTTATCAATTATCGTCCGTTCCCAAAGGAACGCAGTTGCAATTCACGTTTTCGACAAATCATGCGCAGTTTTTGCATTATGAAAATTCAGTAGTTGCAATTGGAAGTTCTGCCGTGTTGGCTCAAAATACAAACGCGCAGAATGTACTTGAGGGTGCAACCGCATCACGAACATCGACTGAACGAACATCCCCCGAAAAAAATGGCGGAAATAAAAGTTTAGGAGGAACAAAATCCAAGCGTTTTAACCAACTGGCAGTTGTAAATAATCGGGTAAAATTGAACGTGAAAGCCATGTCGAACAGCGAATTGAGTGCGGTGCTGTTGGCGAAAAACAAGAGAAATCAACTTACGCAGCTGAAGGATCCGTTCACAACTGCGATACAAATTGTGGAAGACGAGTTTCCCGCCATACAGTTGGATTATACCCATGATTCTGTGAATTCGAATTGGCATTATTTTTCGGGATTCGCGTCCGATGATTATGCGGTTTCAGCCGTGAAATTCCATTACAAAATAGAGGGAGAAACGGTGATGAATGCGGTGCCGTTGTCGTTGTCGAAAGACGGAATTTTTTCGTATTCAGTGGCGTTGGAAAAAATGGGAATTCCTGAAGGCAAGTCCTTGGAATGCTATTTTTCAGTTACGGACAACGATGGAGTGTCGGGACCAAAAACGGTGCAAACCGAGCGGTATCGATTGAAGCGCAAATCGGAATTGGAGGCATTGCGCGATCAAAATTTGGCGCACAAGCAAGTGGAGAATCAATTGCAGCAGTTTCAAAATGCATCGCAATCGTTGAGAAAAGAAGCTAAGAAATTGCAGGAATCCATGAGTAAATCCAACAGCGTGAATTTTGAAAATCGCGGTAAGATTAATGAGTGGATTGATAAGCAGGAGAAGCAATTGGATCGACTTCAAAAGGCCATTCAGAAGCAGGAGCAACTCAATAAATTGGGTGAGGAAATGAAGAATGTAGATCCGGAGTTGAAAGAGCGTCGCGAAGAATTGAAAGATCGCATGGATCGATTGAAGGATGAAAAGTTGGAGAAGCTATTGGATGAGTTGAGGGAGTTGATGGAAAAAAATCCCCCGAAAGAACAAATCCAAAATAAAATGAATGAAATCAATCGCGTGTTCCAAAGCGAGGAAAAGGAATTGGAATCATTGATGGAGCAGTTGAAGGAATTGCGATTGGAGGAAAATATCAAGGAGCAAGCTCAAAAGATGGACGAGTGGAGCAAGAAGGAAGAGCAGCTGGCCGAAAAAACTCAAGACTTATCGAACAAAGAAGCTGCTCAGAAACAAGCCATTCAAGATGCGTTGAAGAAGCAACAGGAGGAATTGAAATCCATCGAGCAAAAGATGGAAGAGTTGCAGAAGCAGAATAAGGAGCTGGAGAATCCCATGAAATTGGATATGGGAGAAAACAGTGTGGAAGGCGCGAAGCAAGAGAATCAAGAGGCGCAGAAAAAATTGGATCAGAACCAAAAGCAGAATTCAGCGGAGAATCAGAAAAAGGCGGCCGAGAAAATGAAGGAAGCGCAACAGAAAATGGAGGAAAGCTTAGAAAAGTCGAAAGAAGCTCAAACTGCTGAGGATTTGCAATCGCTTCGGGCCTTGTTGGAGAATTTAATTGAGGTTTCGCATAAACAAGAACGGATATTTTCGGAATTGAATGGATTGAAAAGCGATAATCCCAGGGTTTTGGCATTGAACCGAGAGCAAATTTTGGTTCAGGAATTATCCCTGAGTATTGAAGATAGTTTGCGGGCTTTGGCCAAACGTCAGCCCATGGTATCGGATCGAGTTACACGCGAAATATCCGGTATCAACGATCATTTAAATGTAGCACTCGAACGATTGAAAGTGCGCGATATTGGAAAAGCAGCGATGCACGAACAGTATGCCATGACGGGATTCAATAACTTGGCTGTGATGTTGATGGAAAGTTTGAAAAACGTTCAGCAGAAGATGTCGCAACAAAAGCAAAGTAAGAATTCCAAGGGCAATAAAAGTTGTTCCAATCCCAGTCAATCGGGCAGTGGAGGAAAGCAAAAACAAAGCGGTAAAGGATCGAAATTATCCGACCAACAGAAGCAACTGGGCGAGAAATTGCAGCAAATGCAGCAACAGGGTAAGGGACAAAAAGCGGGACAAGGGAAGCCACAATCAGGCGAAGGACAGGGACAGAAGCAAGGCGAACAGGGCAGTGGCGGTAGCAAGGGCGACAGTCGTAAATTGAGTCAGGAGTTGGTGGAATTGGCTTTGAAGCAGGAGGAGTTACGCAGAATGATTCAGGAGATGAAGAAGGAAGCGTTGAAGAATGGAAATTCGGGTGCTGCTCAGAAATTGCAGGAGGCGGAAAACATGATGGAGCAATTGGAGCGGGATGTCGTGAATAAGAACATCACTCCACAGACGATGGAACGTCAGAAGCAGATCATGACACGCTTATTGGAGCATGAAAAGGCGCAAATGCAGCAGGGGATGGAGGAGCAAAGGGAGTCGCAAAACGGACAAGATAAGCCGGTAACGGTTCCACCTGAGTTGTTGATGGAGACGCGCAAGAAGTTGCAGGAGCGTGAAAATTTACGTCGCAAACCGGCGAGTTTGAATGAATACTATCAGCAGAAGGTTGAGGAGTATTTGCGTACCGAATAATTCATGTTTCTACGGGACATTGGATGATCTCTGGGTCAAAAAAGTAAAAAAAGCAGTCATTTGTCAGGCTGGCGTCACCAAAATCGCGAAAAATGAGAAAAAAGTACTATTGTGGATCTGAATGGGCTTGACTAGTATTGTGGTGAGTGTGCGTTTTTGAATTCAAAAGAAATTGCACCAAAGAAAATTACCATCTAGAAGCATGAGTCGCGAAAATGTACCTTTAAATTTAGAGCCTCACGAGTTGAGGATTTTACAATTATCCGTAATGGGATATTCGATCAGAGAAATTGCGGAGATTATGAGTAAGAGCGAACATACGGTTCGACATTACCGCAAACAGATGTTACAAAGAAACGACTGTAATTTCAATGTGATTATTTATCGTTTTGTTCAGATGCGCAATGTTAATAAAGATATAACCTTATGAAAATATATAAAAATTCAATAATTCAGAAATTTTTCACAAAATTTCAATTGTTCTGAGTCTCGGTATGAACACAGTTTTCGGACAGTACACTTTAAATAATACTTATGAATCTTATGATCAATCTCAATCTTTTTAGGTTGATAATCAACCTAAAACAGACTACAACGTTTGTAAATCTAATACTGCTAACAATTTAATAGGTCTAACCACCGCTCTTTTTAATTGTGACGGAATACAACTAGATGGATTGAAAATCGTAGAATTTGATTCAAACGGTACTATTCAAAATTCTAGAGTTATTTGTTCTCCCGCATTATTAAATATAGTAGCTACAGACATAATTCAAGCAGTTAATAATTCTGGTTACTACA
This sequence comes from Chitinophaga pinensis, assembly GCA_945890895.1. Lineage (GTDB taxonomy): Bacteria > Bacteroidota > Bacteroidia > NS11-12g > UBA955 > VMCP01. Next base: position 12,484 of record CAMDDG010000004.1, read on the forward strand.
TTTGTGGATACATGAAATCAGAAACAAACTATCCCATATTTCCATTTGTTTTAAAGTTAAATAATTCTCTAAGTGTTGTTGGTTTCGAGAAAATAGTTACCAATGGTGCAATACTCAGAATAAAGCAATTTGGGAATGGTGATTTGGTGGCTGTAGGATATAATGGGAATGGTGCAGACAATTCAAGTGTCAAGGGATGTATGATAATAAAATTAGATGCAATGATGAATGTACTTTCTAACAACACGTTCACTTCATCTAATTTTAATCTTAACTACAGCTGCTTTCATGATGTAGAGATTATCAATGGCGAAGTGATAATTGCAGGAAATATTATGAATTTAAATAACGCGTGCGAAGAAATTAGATTGGTGTTTTTAAAATTTAATTTAAGTACAAATACAATAAGTTGGCAGAATACTCAAATTAATGGGGATTTCGTTGGTTCTAAATTGGCAATTCAAGGGGATAACACTATTGTAGTTTCCAATGGTAAGTATGGAGCTAGTTCTATAATTGCTAAGTATTCAATCAATACTGGTAACCTATTAACCACATTGTTACTAAGAGGAGTACCTGACAAGGATATATGCCTTGGAACAAATCATACCTACAGACCTCCAGTTTTTCAGAATTTTTATTTCATTGGAACGGATTCCATATTCGTTTCTGGAAAATTCATTGAGAACGATGAAAGAGAACTTCCGTTTGATTTTTGTATTGAGAATCTTAATCAAGCTTCAACCTTTTGGACAAGTTACAATCGACATCTTTATACTACAAGATACTATTCAAATATTTCTGATTTTTTTGGATACAAGTATAATAAAACCAATTTGTGTGGTTTTCCATTGGTTGACATCGCCCCAATGTACTCAAGTAAAAATACTGTAATGATAAATAAAAAACATGTCACAATTACATATACACATGTTGGAATAAATAGTTTAGCACCTTCGGATTTATTTAAGACTTGGATTTTTACAAATGGGTATTCTGGAGTTTATGGCTACAGTCCATTGTATTTGCATTTCGATGGAAATTATAACAATATAAGTAATAACATTACTCTAAGTTTCTCACAAGTTAATACAACTAATAGCCTACAGTTCAGTGTAGAACACGATATTAGCCCTGTACGAATAAATTGTGGGAGAAGAGGCGAATGTTGTAATTGAGGAGAATAGGGCAACAAATATTTAAAATTAAATGTCAATAAATCAAATACACTGCTTATGAAAAGAAATCTACGTTTTAGAAAATACTTGTTTTTATTATTTGCTTTTTTTGTGAATTCTGTTCATGCAGTTGACTTTACCGGTGGCTACATGGGATATGAAGTGTTAGGCAGTAAACGAGTTGTTATCAAAATAGGATTAGATCATCGTTATTATGGGAATCAAAGTAAGTTGTTTGATTCAACTGAATTCTCGTTTCATTTCCAAGTCGGAGACCTTGATAATCCAAAATCTCCCATACAATTGGTAAAAAGGAATTTTCATGAATTTGTGGAGAACACGGTGGTTTATTCGCCAAGATATACTAATCTTTATGGAGGTAACAACCCGAATAATTTTAGCATAGCTGAAGGTGAATATCGATATTGGTTAATCGATACCATTGACTTATCAAAAAATCCGTTCGATTCATTGATTTCAAAATATGGAAATGAAAAAATTACCTTTTATGCTTCTAATATCAATGGAACATCAAATTGCAATAATTTATACAAGTTGTCGATCACGTTAAGTACTAGTATCTACTTGAAAAACGTTTTGTCTCTTAAAAATATAGCTAGCAAGTCGGGTATTCCTCAAAATTCATTAGCGAATTATACTAACGGCGGATTGTTTAGGTACAGTCCGGCTTGTATTGATCCAGACGGAGATAAACAAGTTTTTAAATTCAAAAAGTCTATTGATTATAACGCAATTCAAAAAACATGGTCAACCATTATCTTTAGAAATAGCTACACATTAAATGTTCCTTACAAAACATACGTTGGTTCGATGACTTCAGACGGGTTTGGGTCTGCTAATCCTACTGCTTCAATTCCTCGCGGTTTTAATTTTGATACTTTAACAGGTGAGATGTATTTTTATAAAAGCGAAAGTGCTACAGGTTTTATTAATTATAGTATTCAAGATTTTCGATTGAACGATCAACAGAAATGGATCTGTTTAGGTGAAAGTAATTATCAGATTAATCATTATGTTGGGAATTATTATGAAGTTCCCGAAGTTAAGCCGGCAAAATCAGAATTTACCATAATTGAAGGAGATTCAGTTGTTTTTGATGTTACAGCAACTGGTTTACCGAAGAACCCAATGATAGAAACTGAATGGATTACAGAACATCCATCCATGAGAGTTTCAGTTTCTAATAAACTTGTAAAAAGTCAGTTGTTGAAGTTCAGATGGAAAACCGATAGTACATGTACTAAAAAACCGTATTATTATGTTTATTTTAATGTATGGGATACCAGTTCGAAAGTGGTGCAAAAATTTACTCGGTTTGTAAAAATTAATGTGAAGCCTCGAGTAAATTATAGAGTGAATGTTAAGGATACTAGTTGTAATACCATTTATATGAATGTGTTATTCGACACGAGTTTAAAGCATCAAGTGGACTGCAAATGGACATTAAAATCCAAATCGAAAAATGTGATATATTCTTATCGGGGAAATGGTTTGATTTCTGATCCATTGGAAAATGATACGTATTATATTCAAGTTGAAATTGCTCATGATTCATTAGGCTTCAAAACCACTTTTGATTCTCTGATCCTAAGTAAGAAGCCTGAAATAATTTTCAAAGGTGATTCTTTATTTTGTTCAAATCAACACATGGATTTTAACTTGAATTTTTCAAATGTTCAAAAACCGATAACGCTCAATTTGAATTCAAGTAATGGAATTATTATTGAAAAATTGGAGGATTACTCGCTTATTTCAACTGATACAAGTACCAATGTGTATTTTAAAGTTACCGATGCTTTAGGATGTGTTGCAAGTGATAGTATAGAGTTGAAAATGCATCCCAAAGAAGGAGAAATATGGAGTAAACTTACTTGGTATTGCACGAGTGATGAACGAATTTCACTTAACATCCAATGGCCCCACTTCACCCAAAGAAAAGGAACTTGTTTAACCCAAGTACCTTGGATAGAAAAGGAAGCAGAATTATGGTTTTTAACTCCTTCTAAATTAAAAAATGTTAACTTTAACACACTTGGAATGGCTGAACTTCCATTTATTATAGAATCAATCGATACTTTTGGTTGCAACCGCTTGGATACAATAGTTTGGATGGTGAAACAGCCATTGAGTTTGCAGTTAATCGACAGTTCTTTTTGTCAGAATACTATTTGGGTGGAATTGAATAATTTGATCTCTAACAAAGACACTTCCATACCTGTAAATAAATTACACTGGAAATTGATTTCAGCTCCAACCAATGTATTAGATACCAATAATCTCATTCAAAATCAGCGCTTTTTTGTGGGAAACAATAACGATCAGAATCGTGACGGCAACTATAAAGTTGTAGCATTGGCTAATCGTACAGATAATACTTGCGTAAATTCAGATACGGTGCAAATTACGATCAAGAATGAACCTGTTTTGGTTTTTGATTTTGCTCAAGCATGCTATGGTAAATCTAATTTGGATTTAACGGATTTTGTTTGGGTTGATGGTAAACGGATTGATACTGGACTATTTATCTGGGATTCTTACAATTGGTCTAAAACTGCAACTGAGTTGAAGGATTATCCGATTTTTGATACCCGAAAAACCCCTACAGATCTGCCTGTTGGTGATTGGCAAGTTAAATACATTGGACCATTAATGGGTTGTAGTGATACAGGTTATTTTAATCTAAATATCCAAGAAACCCCTGTCGCTCGAATTGAATTGAACTCACCAAATGTTATGAATATTCACGCTGCTGAACTTTTGGCAACGAATTTTTCTTTTATCGATGATAATTCAAAACTCGATATTATCTGGGATGCAGGTGTAGCCAATTCAACCACGGATACCTCTACGAAAAACAACTTTATTTATCAGTATCCCAAAATTGTAGGTAATTATCAACTATCTCTAATTGCAACTAGTCAGTTCGGATGTAAAGATACCGTAGTTGAAAATATTCAATTAACGGATTTTTTGGGACAATCATCGCAATGTTTACAAAAATTCAAATTGACTCAAAATGGAAACTTAATTTTGTTAGATGCTAATGCATCGGTGGTTTCATTTAAATGGTATAATTTGAATGGTCAGCTTTTAGGAAATCCCAGTATTGGATTGAATCATTATGAATTAATTCTTAAAAACGGTGTTGAAACCTCCGTTTATCGCGGAATTCATTTTGTTCAATTTTGACCTTCCAACTATCTTACCTCAGAGCCGGATTCGGTTTGGGCGTTGGGCGACATAAAACTCAGTTTTCCTTCGCTGTTTTCGGCCATCAGAATCATGCCGTGGCTTTCGATGCCGCGGATTTTACGAGGTGCCAAATTCATCAAATAAAGAACCTTTCGGCCTATCACTTCTTCGGGTTTGAAATGCTCTGCAATACCCGAAAGTACCGTGCGCTCTTCCGCTCCCACACGAAGTTGTAACTTCAGTAGTTTGTCGGCCTTTTCAACTTTTTCACACGCAATTACCTCTGCAACGCGCAAATCTAGCTTGGAAAAATCATCGTAGGAAATCAGTTCCTTTGCCGGTTTTTCTTCGGGGGATGCGTTTTTATCTGCGTCCACTGAAGGTGTTGGAGCACTAGCATTTGCAGCAGCAGTATTTTGTGAATTCTCCGTTGAAATTGCCAATGGAGGAACAGCACTCTTCAATTTATTCATTTGAAATTCAATGGCATCGTCTTCGATTTTTGCAAAAAGCAATTCGATTTTACCGATTTTGCTTCCAGCCGCAGGCACAAACCAGCTGCCGTCTTTCCAAAATGCGGTTTTAGCAGCAGATGTGGCTTCTTCCGACAGAACATCCATCCCCAGAGAAGACAATAATTTAGCGTGAGTGAACGGTAAAAACACTTCCGAAGCCCAGGCAATATTGCACAGAATTTCGTAAGCAAATGATAGGATTTCTTCTGTTTTTTCGGGATCTGTTTTAATCAATTTCCAAGGCTCATTATCCGCCAAATACTTGTTGCCAAAGCGCGCCAATTCCATGAATGCCGTTTGCGCATCGCGGAACTTGTACTGGTTCAAACGCTCCAAAATCGGTGCAATGTATTGTTTGGCTAACTCTTGAGAATCAAAGGTGTGGGGTTTATTGGGGATGTTACCGCCGTAGTATTTGTCCATAAGCACCAAAACGCGATTGGCGAAGTTACCTAAAATGCCCACCAGCTCGCTGTTAACGCGGGTTTGATAGTCTTTCCAAGTAAATTCAGAATCTTTGGTTTCAGGGGCAATACTGGTTAACACGTAACGCAATTCATCCTGTTTGTTGGGTAAATCTTCAACGTATTCATTCAACCAAACCGCCCAATTTCGCGACGTTGAAATTTTCTGTCCCTCCAAATTCAAAAACTCATTGGCAGGAACGTTTTTGGGTACTACATATCCATTTCCACGCAAATGAAGCATGGCCGGGAAAATGATGCAATGGAATACTATATTGTCTTTTCCGATGAAGTGAATCAATTCGGTATCGCCGGTCCACCAGGATTCCCAATCGCTCGGACGGGCTTCCTTGGTTGCCGAAATATATCCAATGGGCGCTTCGAACCACACGTACAATACTTTGCCGTTTTCGCCTTCGATAGGAACCGGAATTCCCCAGTCCAAATCGCGTGTCATGGCGCGTTCTTTCAATCCATCGTTGAGCCAACTTTTGCATTGTCCCAAAACGGTGGGACGCCAATGGGTTTGGCTATTGATGTATTCATCGAGGAAGGATTTCTGCAATTCGTCTAAGGGAAGGTACCAGTTTTTGGTTTGACGAAGTACGGGGGTGGCACCGCTGAGCGCGCTTTTGGGATTGAGTAGTTCTGAGGGACTCAAGGTGCTGCCGCATTTTTCGCATTGATCGCCGTAGGCACCGGGTTGATGACAGCGGGGACAATCGCCAGTGATATAACGGTCGGCAAGAAATTGATTGGCTTGTTCGTCGTAAAATTGTTCGGAAACGATTTCACGGAAGGCATTTTTATTCAGGAGATCCAAGAAAAATTCTTGGGAAATTTCTTTGTGGGTAGGGTTGGAAGTGCGGCTGTAAATGTCGAAATTGATACCCAAGTTAGCGAACGAATCGCGGATAATGGCGTGGTAACGATCCACCACATCTTGGGGGGTAATGCCTTCTTTTTTGGCGCGAAGAGTAATGGGAACGCCGTGCTCATCGCTTCCGCAAACAAAAAGAACGTCTTTCCCTTGAAGACGAAGAAAACGAGCGTAAATGTCAGCAGGGATATAAACACCCGCCAAGTGACCGATATGAACGGGGCCATTGGCGTAGGGTAAAGCAGCGGTAATGGTAGTTTTCGACATTACTGCAAAGGTACTTAATCTTCACTTTATCTGGGGAAGATTATGTACATTTCGTAATTAATGCAGGTGGGTCGTTTTATTTAATTTGGGGAAGTTGGCTTTTGAGATCGTTTAATTGGGTGTTATTAAACGCGGTAAAGTTGAGCATTTTGCCGTTGGTAAGTGTCAGACGGATTACAGTTTTGCCTGTGGTGGTGTAGGCTTTTCCGTATTTGGAGGACCAACGGAGTCCCCATCCCCCGAAATCCTTAAGAGGATGGATGGTAACAATTTCAATACATTCTATTTCGTTTATGGGGATGAACTGAGTCTTGTAGATAAATGGAAAAAATCGAAATTCAAATCCGTTCGTGTCTAGCTTCCATTTCAATTTTAGGTTTGCAAGAAGCAAGAAAACTCCCAACAATATTATGGATGGAATTATATTTTCATGAGACAAAATGGGTGTATTGTTTTTCCAGTTCAGAACACTTACCAAGCCCAATGAAAGCAAGATAGTTGGAGCGGTTATCCAAAATAATAGCTTCATGGTATGGGTTTGAGAAATTTTCATTAGTCAAATTTACAGATTATTTTGTTTTGATAAAATGCTTTCGTATCTTTGCGACCCTTTAATAGAAATCGTCATGACAAAACGCACATACCAACCTTCGAACAGAAAGCGCAAAAACAGACATGGTTTCCGTGAGCGCATGGCAACAGCTAACGGTCGCCGTGTATTAGCTGCACGTCGCAAACGTGGCCGCCATAAATTGACCGTTTCCGACGAACAAAGTCACAAAGGTTAATTGTTTGACCAATCTCTCTTGTTATGAGTAGTGCGCCTGCAGCAATGCGGTTTACATTTAGCAAACAGGAGCGATTGAATAGCGAAAAGATTATAGCCCGGCTCTATGAGTCGGGCTTTGTTGTTTCAAAATATCCGTTGCGGGTAACGGCATTGGTATTGGATCGCACGGAATTGCCTGAGGGAATTGTGGCTCAGGCCATGATAAATGCTTCGAAGCGGAAGTTAAAAAAAGCGGTGCATCGCAATCGGATGAAGCGGATATTGCGGGAATTGTATCGTCACCGCAAGCACCAATTGTACACTTTATTAGAAAAGGAAGGGCTGGGATTGGCGTTGGCTGTCATTTATTCGGGCACGCATGTGGCGGAGTTTTGGGATTTGGAGAAGTCGTTCGATAAGATTTGGCGCAAATTTTTCAATGAGTTGCAGGTGCAGGTGAGGGAGTACAAGGTACTGAAGTTGAATGATGGTGATGCCGCGAGTATGGTTAAAGATGAACCTTTAGATACTGCACGCCGGGTTTTGAATACAGAAAATTTGAACTCTGATAATTTGAACTTCGAGGTATTGAATTCTGGGGTTTTGAATTCTGTTAATTTGAATTCTGGGGCGTTGAACTCTGATAATTTGAACTCTGGAGATTTGAATTCAGAAGAGGGGTCGAAGGATTCAATAGTTCCGAATGCCAACGAAATAGGAGGTGGTGAATGAGGTGGTTGTTTATCGGGTTGATTAAATTGTATCAAGGAGCGATTTCACCGTTGTTGCCGAATGCGTGTCGGTACACCCCCACATGTTCACAATACGGGATAGAGGCGTTTAAGAAGTATTCGTTTTTCAAGGCGTTGAAGCTGACGGTATTTCGGATAGGGCGTTGTCACCCGTGGGGTGGCAGCGGATATGATCCGCTGCCCTAATATAAGGGCGCCACGATTTTTTTAAACCGTGTTTGCGTTAAAGCGGTAGCGATCCCCTGCCTTGAAGGGAATATTGTGGTTACAGCCTGAAGTTTGGGGTAGGCGTATTGGGTGTATGCGGGTAACGTTCTGTTGCCTTGAATTCGTTGGAAGGTTTAAAATCATCGGTGATGGATAAAAATTGTTCACAATCACTTTGTTTATATGTGGATTATTTTCTATCTTTGCACCCCCAAAAATAACTATTATGAGTAAAAAACAGTACGAAGCTGTGATCATTTTAACACCCGTGCTCTCTGAGCAACAGATGAAGGACGCTGTTGCAGGCTACAGAGGGTTGATCACAGAAAACGGTGGGGAGATCGTTCACGAAGAGAACTGGGGTCTCACTAAATTAGCCTATCCCATCGACAAAAAAGGCACGGGTTTTTATCACTTGTTTGAGTTCAAAGCGGACCCTACATTTATCAAAACTTTAGATTTGACGTATCGTCGTGATGAGCGCATTTTGCGTTACTTGACTTTGTCATTAGACAAATGGGCGATCGAGTTCAATCAAAAGAAGCGCAGTGGAGAAATCAAAACTTCTTCTACCGCTAAGGAAAAGAAAGCTGCAAACATTGCAAAACTAGAACTAGACGAAGACGAGGACATCTAATATGAGCAAAGAAGCAAATTTTATCTTCAACCAAACACCACAGGTGTTGCAAAAGAAGAAATACTGTCGTTTCAAAAAGCACGGTATTAAGCATATCGATTATAAAGACAAAGATTTCTTGTTGAAATTCATCAACGAGCAAGGTAAAATCCTTCCTCGTCGTATCACCGGAACATCTTTGAAGTATCAACGTAAAATTTCTGTAGCTGTGAAAAGAGCGCGCCACTTGGCGTTGTTGCCTTTCGTTGCTGACGGATTGAAATAAAAAGGAGGCTAATCATGAAAGTTATCTTAAAAGAAGACATCAAAAACTTAGGCCATAAGGACGATGTAGTAAACGTGAAAGACGGTTACGGTCGTAATTTCCTTATCCCTCAAGGTAAAGCTAAATTAGCCACCGAAGGAGCTTTGAAAATGTTGGCAGAAGAACTTCGCCAACGTGAGTTCAAAATGGACAAGCTTCGTAAAGATGCCGAGCAATTGTCAGGAAGTCTTAACGGTTCTACCGTTACATTGACAACCAAAGCAGGTGCTTCCGGAAAAATCTTCGGATCTATCACTTCTTTACAAATTGCAAATGCTTTGAAAGACAAAGGATTTGAAGTAGACAGAAGAAGAATTATGGTAGACGACATCAAAGAAATCGGCTCTTACGCCGCTACTGTGAACCTATTCAAAGACATCAGCGCCTCCATTACTGTGGAAGTAATCGCTGAATAATTGTTTGGTTATTGTTGTTGTAAAATGGCTGCTGTTAAATCAGTAGCCATTTTTTTTGTTATTTACACTACCTTTGCACGCAATGATTTGGTCTAGGGTAGCCACTTTTGTGCTTAAGAAACGTGCGTTTTTCGTCGCCATAATACTCGCATTTACTGCAACAATGGGGTATTTCGCTTCCAAAGTGGAATTAGAATACAATATGCAACGTCTGGTTCCAGAGGATGACCCCGATGTAAAATTTTACGACGCATTCAAAAAGAAATTCGGTGATGATGGCAATAAATTGATTGCCGCAATAAAAACCCCAGAATTATTTCAACTGGATTATTACCTCCAATTGAAGCAATTGTGCGATTCCTTGAATCAAATACCTGGCGTAAAGGGCGTGCTTTCGCCAACCAATGTTTATCATTTAGAATTAGATACCAACGATCTTCTTCGCATGAATCCATTGGTTAAAGAAGTTCCCCACAACCAGGCAGAGTTAGATAGTTTGGGTGAAATCTTTTTTAATCTGAAATTTTACGAAGGCCTGCTCTATAATCCCCAATCTCAAGTTTCACTCATCATTGTATCGGTAGACCCTACTTATATGTTTAGTGAAAAACGGGTAGAACTGATTGAATCCATTACCGAACGATTGAATGCCTTTGGTGAAAATCAAAAGCAAGAAATGCACATTACCGGTTTGCCCTTTATTCGATATCAGAACGCCACTTCCATCAAAAATGAAATTATTCTTTTTACAGTTTTTGCATTTATTGTAACAGCTATTCTGATATTGGTATTGTTTAAGAATATTGGCACATTGTTGGTGTCGTTGCTGTTTATTTCCATTGGTGTTTTAACCATGTTTGGAGTAACGGTTTTATGTGGTTATAAACTCAATATTTTATCCGGAACCTTACCCCCGCTCTTAGTTGTAGTAGGAGTGCAGAATACGATTTATTTAATTAATCAATATCACGATCAGTATCGCAAACACGGGAATCAAGCAAAAGCGCTAACTCGAATTATTTCACACGTTGGAGTAGCTACCTTTTTAATTAATTTTACAACAGCCATTGGCTTTGGTACCTTTTATTTTACAAAAACAATTATACTGGAACAGTTCGGAATTGTTTCTTTTGTTACAATCAACATCATTTTCTTGATTAGTATTGTGGGAATTCCGGTGTTGTATTCTTATTTACCTACTCCTAGTCACAAGCAAACTAAGCATTTAGATAGTAAGAGTTGGAATGGATTTTTGAATTGGATATCACACTTGGTATTCAAACGAAAACGAAGAATTTTCTATTGGTTTTCTGTAGTTACTATTTTCGCAACGGTATTCCTGATTCGATTAAAACCTTTGTCTTTTATTGTTGATGACATCCCCCACGACAGTAAAGTATATCGCGACTTAGAGTACATTCAAAATAACTTTCATGGGGCAATGCCGTATGAAATTGTAATTACATCCTACGAAGAAGGCGGTGTGACCAATGTGGATATGCTTACCAAAGGGAGAAGATTACAACGTGCACTTTCGGAATTCGATGAATTATCGAAACCCATGTCCATTGTTGAAGTTATTTCCGCTGCGAATCAAGCTGTTAATGAAAATGATCCCAATTATTATCGAATTCCCAAGGCCACAGATTTTGGTGATTTGATGATGAAATTTCCGAGTTCAATCACTTCCTCCGATGGAAACAAAGATGCAGGAAATAGTAATAAGTTGTTAAGAGGATTGGTTGATTCTACCTATTCTCAGATGCGGATCAGTTATCAAATTAAGGATATTGGTAGTGTTCGATTGGATTCATTGAATGTAATTATTACCCAAAAAGCCAAAGAGATTTTCCCATCGCAAGAATACAATGTTGCCATAACGGGGACTTCATCGATTTTCTTAAAGGGGAATAAATACTTGTATAACAGCTTGGGTCAATCTACATTTTGGGCGTTATTGATAATATCTTTAACCATGACGTTTTTGTTCCCCAGTTGGAGAATGGTACTCATTGCCATAGTTCCCAATATCATCCCTCTGTTGATTACAGCGGGTACCATGGGATATTTCAATATTCCGTTGAAAGCATCAACCATTTTGGTGTTTAGTATTGCATTTGGTATAACGGTAGATGCTACAATTCACTTTGTTACTACGTTTAGACGGGAAATTATTGTACACCGACATTCAGTACGGCACGCTTTGAAAATTACCATTCCTGAAGTGGGAATCAGTATGATTTATTCGGGATTAGCGGTTTGTTCGGGCTTCATGATTTTTGCTTTCAGTGAATTTCAGGGTACTCAAGCGTTGGGATGGTTAACAGCTTTAACGATTTTCTCTGGAATTGCAACGAATTTATTCCTATTGCCCGCTTTAATTTTGGCGTTTGAAAAATTCATCAATCCTAAGGTGGAATTGAAAGAAACGCTGTTGGATTTTGCAGAAGGAGAAGAGTAATTTTCGGTTTTAAATGGTAGGAAATACCAATTGATTGCAACCTCGAATATCTGAATGGTCAATTCTACCCGAAATTTCAAAGGTACCATCGGGGAAGGTTTTCCCGAGGTCGTCGGTGGCAATGAATGAGCAACTGTGGTAATTCATCAGATCGATCACGCAAATTCTACCCGTTTTGTTTGCAGGCAAAAAAGCTCTAAAATCCGAAGGATCTTGTATGAGAATTTTCATCCAAGGCGGACATTGGAAAATTCCATTTCCCAAAGAATATGCTTGCGAAGTGAGTTCGGTCATACCGTATTCGCTTAATATGTCATTTTTTCGAAAGCCTTCACAAAGTTGCTTATGTACTTCGTTTCTTGTTAGCTCCGGTCCTCGTCCTTTCATACCACCCGTTTCCAAGATATCGGTTTGTGAAAATAATTCGGAAATTAGGGTATGGGGATCGGTAGTTTCTTTGGTGAATTCCTTATTGACGAATTGAGAAAATTCCAAAAGTCCGAAAGTAACGCCCCACAACAACACGCGTTTATTTTCACGTTTCCACTTGAATAAGTCTAATAGAAGTTGTTCAAATTGCAAATTATAAAATCCGCCTTCTTTTGCTCGCACTTTAATTAACTGATCTACCATGTAGATCAAACCCGAGCCGGATCGATCTAAATAACTCGGAAGCAACGCTGCTATTACGTCGTAATTTGGATTCTGAACTTTGATGGTATCAAGGAGACCGGGTTTAAATGATGCCTTTTTTGCTTCATTTAATTGCTTTAAAAATAGGTCGTATCCATTAAGGCAGGCTTGTTCATAATCCTTTAAATGATGAATATGGTGTTGTGAAATACCTATCCCGGTTGTTGAACTGCTGGTAAAGTGGATTTCATGATTGGGATAACAACTGATTTTTTTTGTTTTAAACAGAGAAATGGGTAAAAAAGGAATTTCCGATTCGTGTTGAAATTGCAAGTTTTCTGGAATATTTTTTGCGTTTTTCGCAAATCCCAGCGATAAATGCACCCAATCAGAAAATACTTCGTTCCGCTGCATTTGAAATCGATAAATTTCTAAACAAGTTTCGGTAAATTTGTTAGAATCTACTTTGAATTGGCTGTTTAAAATATCGTGGATGCTCTTGGGAATCATCGGAGTAAGTTCTTGCAACGACAAAGATACGAACTCTAAGGTGCCTCAGTTGGAGTTTTTAGATCAATTTATTGTATCTACCCCTGCGGGATACGATAGTTTGGTTGAGTTGCATATTGAATATTTGGATAACGACGGCGACATAGGTTTGTCTGAAAGCGACACAACCGGTCCATTTAAATTTGGCGAATATGCATTTTACAATCTGTTTTGCTTTATATATGTCAGGGAAAACGGAATTTGGGTAAAGCCATTGAATCCATTTAGTACCCTGGATACCTTATTTTTGCATGAACGGTTTCCAAACATTACGCCCACCTCTGAGAATAAAAGATTGAGAGGTGAAATTACGTTATATATACCTGCAAGGCCCTTGGAATTGAGAAGAGACTCAGTGCGATTTGAAATTCAGTTGTGGGATAGAGCATTAAATAAAAGCAATGTGTTAAAATCTAATGTGTTTAAATTAAAACATCCATGAGCCAAAGTCAATTAAAATTAATATTTTCGTATCCTCTTATTACATACATGAAGTCTAGAATTATTTTACGTTTTATATATCTGTTGAGTTTAATTATCACATCAAATTCATTATCCGCTCAACGCGTTACTCTTGCTTATATCGATTCTGATTATATTTTGGGAAGAATGCCTGAATATAAATCGGCACAAACTCAACTAGACGATGCTGCAACAGCCTGGGAAACAGAAGCGGGTAAATTAGAGGCCAAATTAAGTCAAATGGTAAAAGATTTCTCCGCAGAAGAGATTCTTCTCACCAGTGATCAAAGAGGTCAGCGAAAGGAGGCAATTGCGAAACAGGAAAGCGAACTTATTAAGTTTAGAGAAGAAAAGTTTGGCACCGACGGTGAGTTATTTAAGAAACGCGCCCAATTAATAAAGCCCATTCAAGATAAAATGTTTGATGCGGTACAAAAAGTAGCAAAACAAGAAGGGCTTGACTACATCTTCGATAAAGCATCGGGTGTTCAAATGTTGTATGCAAATCCTAAATACGACAAAACTTTTGAGGTAATGGAAGAATTGGGAATTCCTCTAACAGAGAATGAAGGAAAACCCAAAGGGGGTGCCAAATCAGGAGACCAAAATTAAATTGGTGTGCCACCTAATCATTTAATAACATAAAATTCAGTGGATATTAATCGAGTGTTTATCGATTTCCATATTATTGAGTTAACTTTGGCATTTAAATTGTAAAAATTTTCAAGAATCAAATAATTACACATACACAATGAAAAAATTCTTTTTAGTACTAACTGTCATTTTAGGCAGTATTGCTGCAGTTCAAGCACAAGCACAAAAAATGGCTTTCGTAAACACTCAATTAATCATGGATACCTTGCCTACAAAGGATTCTGCTGAATTGAAATTACAGGCAATTGCAATGCAATACGATGATGCTATCAAATCTTTAACTTCTGAAATCCAAGCAAAACAAGCTGAATACGAAGCAAAAACGAAATCAGGCGGACAAAATGCTGCAACTGAATTGTTAAGAAAACGTATTGAAAGTCTTTACCAAGATTATCAAGAAACCGAACAAGTAGCGAATCGCGATATTCAAATGCAACGCGCAAATTTGTTAAAACCCATTGTAGATGATATCAAAGTGGCTATTGGAGTGGTAGCAGCTGAAAACGGTTATACTGCGGTTATTGATAACGCAGCTCAGATTGTATTGTGGACTTCCTCCGACAAGGACGATATTACTGCAAAAGTAATTGCACACATGTTGAATAAAAGCAAAACAACTGTGCCTGCAGCAGGTAAACCATCTGCAGGAAAAAAATAAACCTTAATTAAATTCTAAAATTATAGTGAACTAAAGCTGCTTCAAAAGAGGCAGCTTTTTTTATAAAAACTCAAAATGGATTAACGTGAATTAATGTGGTATATTCGAATCTCAATATAAATCTTAGTGTGGCAAAAATTGGAGTATTTGATTCCGGTTATGGTGGCTTAACCGTCTTACAATCGCTGGTGGAAAAACTTCCACAATACGATTTTGTATATTTAGGAGATAATGCCCGCGCACCTTACGGGGATAAATCATTTGAAACTGTTTATCAGTATACGTTGCAAGCGGTTAATTGGTTATTTGATGTTCAAAACTGCGATTTGGTAATTTTAGCTTGCAATACAGCCTCGGCAAAGGCACTTCGTCAAATTCAACAAGTCGACCTTCCCCAAAGAGAAGATTCAAAACGAGTATTGGGAGTTATTCGTCCTACAACAGAAATTATTGGAAATTTCACCAAGACCGGCCATATAGGTGTTGTTGGAACTGCGGGTACAATAAAATCCAATTCCTATGCCATTGAAATGGAGCGATTTTTCCCGGGAATTCAGGTGCATCAAGAAGCGTGTCCTATTTGGGTACATCTGGTTGAAAATCGATTTGTCGGTTTACCCGGTACCGATTATTTCGTTAAGTACCATTTAGATCATTTATTTGGTCAATTCCCCCAAATTGATACGCTTTTATTGGCATGTACTCATTATCCCTTGCTGATGAGCTCCATACAAAAGAATGTAAATGAAAATATAGCAGTGATTAGTCAAGGAGGCATAGTGGCTAATAGTTTGAACAGTTATTTGCAAAGGCATCCCGAAATAGAACAGAAGTTAAGTAAACAGGGGAGTCGATTATTTTTTACCACCGAAAAGTTCAACGATTTTAATCAATTGGCTACCTTATTCTATGGGGATGATGTGATAGCTGAGCGGGTGATTTTGTAACTTTGCACCATGGCGCCTGACGATTTAAGACCTTTTATTCTATCGCTTCCAGAATCACCGGGGGTCTATAAATATTTTGATAAGGAAGGCACCATTATATATGTTGGTAAAGCTAAAAATCTAAAGCGACGGGTATCTTCATATTTTACAAAGAATCATTACGAGGATTTTAAAACTCAATTGCTGGTAAGTAAAATTCGAAAAATCGAATTTACGGTGGTTGATACAGAGATGGATGCTTTGCTGTTGGAAAACAGTTTAATCAAGGAATTTCAACCTAAGTACAACATCAATTTAAAAGACGATAAGTCGTATCCGTATATAAAAATTACGAATGAACGCTTTCCACGCGTTTTCCCAATGAGAAATCCCATGAAAGATGGTTCTCGTTATTTTGGACCTTATGCATCGGTGAGAATCATGAATACCGTTTTAGAACTTATTCAAAAACTGTATCCAACTCGGAATTGCAATTTGAAAATGAATGCAAAATCGATTGCTGATGGCAAGTTTAAATTGTGTTTGGAATATCATATTGGGAATTGTAAAGCTCCCTGTGTGGGCTATCAAACTGAGCAACAGTATATGGACAGCATCGATCAAATTGTTAAAATTCTAAAAGGCAATTTGACTGAAGTAAAACAACATTTGAAAAAACTGATGCTCGAATCTGCTGAAAATTTGCAGTTTGAAGAGGCACAGATTTTTAAAGATAAACTTCAGTTACTCGAACGATATCAAAGTAAGAGTACCATTGTAAGTCCCCAAGTTGGAGATGTGGAGGTGTACTCGATCAGCAGTACCGATAAGTACGGTTTTATCAATTTTCTTCGGGTGAGTCAAGGCATCATTGTGATATCTAGAAATGTGGAAGTCCGGAAAAAAATGAATGAAACCGATGAAGAAATTTTGGTTCATGTAATGGGAGAGATGCGTCAGCATTACGGAGATCACTGCAGGGAAGTCATTACACAGCATGAAGTTGAATGGCCAGAAAAGGATGTAATTATAACCATCCCCAAAGCGGGCGACAAAAAAAAGTTGCAAGATTTGAGTTTGAAAAATGCCATGCTTTACCGCCAAGAGAAACTTCAGCAGTACGAAAAACTCAATCCCCAAGTTCGTGTAGATCGGTTATTGGAACAAATGCGAAGTGATTTGCGGTTAGCCGATCTTCCCAAACACATAGAGTGTTTTGATAACTCTAATTTTCAGGGACAATATCCAGTAAGTGCTTGTGTTGTGTTTAGGGATGGGAAACCAGCTAAAAACGATTACCGACATTTCAATGTAAAAACAGTGGAAGGCCCCAATGATTTTGCAACAATGAAAGAAGCTATTACTCGAAGATACATGCGTTTACTGGCAGAAAATCAAGACTTACCGCAATTAATTGTGGTGGATGGGGGAAAGGGTCAATTAAGCGCAGCCGTGGAAGCATTAAAAGAATTAGGCATCTATACGAAATTGGCCATTATAGGAATAGCCAAACGGTTAGAAGAAATTTATTATCCCAACGATCCTTTGCCTTTATATATAGATAAGAAATCCGAAACATTGAAAGTGATACAGCACATGCGGGATGAAGCCCATCGATTTGGTATTACGCACCACCGTCAGCGGAGAGATAAAGGAACATTGAAAACATCTTTGACAGAAATTCCGGGAATAGGTCCGGCAAAAGCGAAAATGTTATTGAATTCGTTTCGAAGTATTGCGCGAATTAAAACCGCATCAATTGAATCGTTGCAGTCGGTTGTTGGTCGTTCTTCTGCTGAGCTAATTTATCAATTTTATCACGATTCTAATGATATTCCATAAATTGAAATACGTGTTGACTTTAATAATAATGGGTGGAATAATTTTTTAATTAACCTGTGTAAATCATCAAAAATTATAATTTTGCTGAAACATGAAAATGGAACGAAGTTGGTTGAGTGATTCTTTGGATTTGATTGCAAATCAAGATAAGGCATGCTTACTCCTTTCAAACGATTATCCAGACCCTTACGGTAAGTTTCATTGGATGTTGGGTTTGGGGAGCAAACAAGTGTTTCATACTCCACAAGCTTTAAATGAGTTTAACGGATTGGCATTTGGTCATATTAAGTATACGTTAAAATCAAACGATTTTTATCGTTCTTTTGGACAACAAAATAAGGACTCCAAAACCCATTTAAATTCTAGTAAGGGGTACACTTCTGTTGAAGATGGTTCGAATTTTGGATTCTTTGAGCCCCTGTCTTGGATGGTGCAACCCAGGAAGGGTGATTTGATGTTTGGAGGAACTTGGATGAAACCCGTCGATTGGGAATGTGCCCGAAATTCCATCCCCCGAAAAAGTGATTTTCAGAAGTTAGTGGTTCCTGATTTAAAAAAGAGTGAGCAAAAATGGAGTTGGGACGCGCAAATTACGGAGGAGGATTACATTGGTACCGTAAATCAAATTCGCGAACACATTCGTCAAGGTCATTTTTACGAGATGAATTTCTGTGTTTCGTTTGAGCGCAATCAATCGTTGAATCCTTATTTGTTGTTTTATTTACTCAATGAAGTATCGCCGAGTCCGTTTTCGGCATTGTATAAGTTCAACGATCAGATAGTATTATGTGCGAGTCCTGAGCGATTTTTAATTAAGGTGGGTGATGAACTGATTAGTCAACCCATTAAAGGAACATTAAAACGCAATATTAATACCGATGTGGTGGATGTTTCACGGCTGAAAAATAGCGTAAAAGACCGCGCAGAGAATATTATGATTGTGGATTTGGTTCGCAATGATTTGTCTAAAATTTGCGAAGTTGGTAGTGTGGAAGTCCCCGAATTATGCGGTATTCATTCGTTCTCCCACGTTCATCAAATGATTTCAACCATAAAAGGGCGGTTACAAACGCATGTAGGGTTTGAACATATACTTGAGGCACTTTTTCCGATGGGAAGCATGACCGGTGCTCCAAAACTGGAAGTAATGAAGTACATAGATGAATTGGAGTCATTTGAACGTACTTTTTATTCGGGCTCTTTGGGTTATTGTTGGAACGGAGATTTCGATTTGAATGTTGTAATTCGGAGTATTCAATACGATTTGGAACAAGAAAAAATTACGTACTGCGTGGGAGGTGCCATCACTTATGATAGCGTTGCAGAACAAGAATTTCAAGAATGCATTACCAAAGCGGCGGCAATTGCCGAAACGTTAAGCTTCGAACTTATAGCCAACACCCTTAACGGTAAAGATGAATCGGTCGTCTAATTTCTCACGAATTTTGCGAACGTGAACGTCAATAGTTCGGTCTACCACTAACACTTCATTTCCCCATACATTTTCAAGAATTTCATCGCGGGAAAATACACGCCCAGGTTTACTTGCTAGGAAACTGAGAAGTTCGAATTCTTTACGAGGGAATTGCAATGATTTTCCTTGATATTCTACCATGAAACGCTCTCTGTCAATAACCAAATCTTCAAAATTAATTTTGATCATCTCTACTTCAGAGGTTGAACCTTGTCTGCGCAGAATCGCTTTGATTCTACTTAATAGAACACGTGAACGAATCGGCTTTGCAATGTAATCATCGGCTCCAGCTTCAAAACCAGCTAATTCGGCGAATTCTTCGCTTCGCGCTGTTAAGAATACGATGGGAATGTCTTTGATACTTGCATCGTCTTTGATTAAACGACAAGCTTCCATACCGTCCATTACGGGCATCATTACATCCATTAAAATGAGGTCAGGCAACAATTTTTTTGCTTTTTCAATTGCTTGTTGTCCGTTTACCGCAACGTGAACTTCAAAACCTTCCTTATTTAGCGTGTGGCGAATAAGTTCGAGTATATCTTGCTCATCATCAACGATTAATATCTTTTGACCTTTTTTAATCATGATGATACAAAATAATGACTTAAATGTCGCTCTTGTGTTAATCCAATATTAACAAGGTGTAATCATTTCTTTTTGTCAGTTTTGCTTTTGCTATCCTTTTTATTGTTGGATTTCGCGGGATCTACTTTAATATCTGGAGTTTTATTTCCGTTTTCTGGGGATGCGGATACGTTTGAATTGGCATTTGTATTACCTTCAGTTGCAGCAGGTTGATCTGCAAATAGCTTAGCCAATACCATTTCCAATTCTGGACCTCTCAATCCTTTGGCCATAATTCGTCCGTCTTTGTCGATCAAATAAGTTTGTGGAATCGAGCTCACTTGGTACAATTGAGCAGCACTGCTTTGCCATCCTCTTAAATCACTTACATGCGGCCAAGTTAAACTATCTGCTTGGATGGCACCTTTCCAACGATTACCATCGTTATCTAAAGAAACACCTAAAATTTCAAATCCTTTGTAATGAAAGCGGCGATATAATTTACGCACATTTGGATTTTCTCTTCTACAAGGTCCACACCAACTAGCCCAAAAATCAATTAAAACCACTTTACCACGTAAAGAACTAAGCGATAAATCTTCACCATTTGGGGTTTTTAATGTGAAGTCGGGAGCAATGGCACCTTCCATTAATTTGGCTTCAGTATTGAATTGAGTTTCAATTTGCTGAGTATATTTCGAATTGGGGTCTGCTGCCTTTGCGCAATTTACCGCGTGTTGAAACATATCGAACCCTGGATTTTCTAAAGCACCGAAGCTAACCACAAAATAAGGAATGAATCCTTTTTTCTGTTTAAGTGCCACTTCTTTAACAAAATTGTTACGTTGATTGGCCAAACGTTGGTATTCATTTCGCAATTCATCTGCTTGTGCCGCCCCGTCGGGTGTATTCGGGATACTCTGTGCTCTTTGTTCCAATCCTTTTACTTCCTTCAGAAACGAAGTATTCATGTCGAGCAACGATTTCAGTGTTTTACTGTCTTCCAATT
Organism: Chitinophaga pinensis; assembly: GCA_945890895.1. Taxonomy (GTDB): domain Bacteria; phylum Bacteroidota; class Bacteroidia; order NS11-12g; family UBA955; genus VMCP01. The sequence continues at coordinate 33,321 of CAMDDG010000004.1, forward strand.
CATCACCTTTAATTTGGTAATCTACAAAAGAACCCACCACCGACATATCAACATTTAATTTGGAGTTGTTATCTACAGCAAAATAAACAGACGCTTCTGGTCCCATTTGAAGTTGACAGAAAATCATTTCTTTGGTATTTCCTTTTAATTGGAAATTTCCTTTTTCATCGGTTCTGGTACTATCAATGAATATTAATTTTGCCGGAGTTAGTTCCCATAAAACCAATAGGTTTTTCGGTGAGTTTTTTATATTTCCTTTAATAACGAATCCGTTTTCTACCTTTTCCAAGGTGGATTTTGTTGGCGTAATTAAGTCATTAACCCATTGATTAAAGTCTTGTTTGATATCCGTAGCGCTTAGTTTATTGCAACTGAAATTGGTTGCAACAATTAAACCAAGGGTTAAAATAGCAAGTAAGTGGCGTTTCAACATATCCTCAAAGATACTAAATTGTTGTGAACTTCACGTCTCTTGGATCTACAGCGTCTTGTATTCGATAATCGCCTATTCGCGTTCGACGAAGGGCTTTTAAATAGGATCCCGACTGCAAAGCTAAGCCAAAATCCCTCGAAATACTTCGGATGTAAGTTCCTTTGCTGCAAACGATTCTAAAATCTACTTCGGGCATTTCAATTCGGATTATTTCGAATTCGTAAATGGTAATTCGTTTGGATTTTATTTCAGCGGTGCCGCCTTTTCGGGCAATTTCATAAGCACGTTTCCCATCGATTTTCACGGCCGAAAATAGGGGGGGAGTTTGGTCTTGTTCTCCAATAAAGGTTCCCGCTGTTTTACGAATCAAATCATCAGTGATATGATCGGTAGGAAAGGTTTGATCCGTTTCTGTTTCTAAATCAAAACTGGGGGTGGTTTCACCAATAAAAAAGGTTCCGGTATATTCTTTTTCTTGAGCTTGGATGCTCTCAATGGTTTTTGTTTTTTTGCCCGTACAAACTATGAGTAAACCGGTTGCCAACGGATCTAATGTACCAGCGTGTCCAATTTTTTTAGCTTTTAAAACGTATTTGGCTTTTTTTACCGCCTGGAAGGAAGTCCAGCCGAAAGGTTTATCAATTAATATAACTTCTGCTGGTTCTGGAATGGGCTGATTGGTGTGAATAGGTTTATCCATGTTTAATAAATCACCACTTTTTGAGTCCCCACCAATTGTTCACCTCTCCACAATCGAATTAAATATGTGCCTGCAGAATAATTCCGCGTGTGCACTCGGTAAACATGCACTCCTTCTAAGGTATAAAATTCGAATGAACCGGGTTGATATATTCCGCCGGATTCATCCCCCGAAAAAGATAAACCCGAAACTCTGTTTTTGTCAGGGCCTTTGCCATCAATAGCATAAATTTCACCGCGCAATACTTCCGGAGTTTTACTCATCCATTCGATATTGAAATAACCTTGGTCGGATGGAACTGGGAATACTTTTAAATCCTGGACATTGGCTGTATGCAACTTGTCCGTGATTCGCACACGAGAAACGAAATTATTCATTTCGTTGTTTTTCCCGTAGCTGCCAATTAAGTAAAAAACACCCGGTTCGTTGTATTTCCATTGAATTCCTTCATAATCGCCCCAACGTTGTTCATCCGGACCTAATATATTGTATGAAATTCGGGATTCACCTGCTTTTAGAGGGATAAATTTGGAGTATTCGCCATAGCGATTTTGGTAAAACATACCGAAGCCGGGCATGTGCCAGCGACTGCTGTAAACGGCTGTGCTGATCATACTGGGGTCGTTATCTTCCATTCCTGCGAATGCCATGGCTGGATATCCAAACTCCAGAGTATCATCCGAATATAACTTAGATTTAACCACCGGTAGATCTTCATCAATATGGTAAATATGACTGTGCATGATGTGCGCTTGCATGGTTTTGAAATTCAAGCAATTTTGCATGAATTGTATTTGATTTCCATTGCGAATGGCAGTCAATACTCGAGCATCGTTGGTTCTTAATTTGAATTTTACAGCACTATCAGGTTTTGTTTTGTAAAAGCTATCCGGTTGCATGGCGCTGCTCGGAAAACCATATTCCATATTGGATTTTAATACCTTCAGTTCATAGGTTGCAATTCCACTTTTTTGCGTGTTGGTAATGCGATGCATAAATACCGTATCGTTGCGTTCTGCATAAGGACGAACACTCAAGAAATAATTGTCAGTACCATCTGGCCAGGGACCATTTTGCACAGGACAGATGCTCCAAATGCTCACTCCTTGGTGTTTAATGCCGTTAAAGAAATTGGTGCGAAGAGTCTGTCCTGCGAAACCATCTTCCTTTCTTAATTGCCAAATTACAGCCTCACGGAAACCTTCCTCCCAACTGCTGCCATTGGCCAAAAGATTCACGGTAAAAAACAGATCTTCTTTGGTTTGGCTTACAATGGGATAATCGCTCCAAACGGTGTCTTGTATAGGTTTACCGGGTATTTTGTATACGTTCCAAGGTTTTGTAGGGTCGTTTGATTGTGAAAATGCCACTACAATAAAACTGGTTTTATCCGTAGTCCCGTGCATATACAATACCATATAACGATCGGCATAAGGATCATACATTACCCGTGGATCGTAGATTCGGGTTAAGGTTGGGATATTATCAACTTTATTTTGAGTACTGGGAAAAAATTGAAGAGACCAAAGTTTCAGTACCTTCCCTGTATCATCGTGAACGCGAATGGTGGTATTCATCACAGAGATGAACTTGCCATCGTTTCCTACGGCCACATGGTTGTCGTTGGGTGTTCCGCTTCCCGCTCTACCATCAAATTGTTCTTCGATGATGGGTTTTAGGGTTTCGGGGGATGTTTTGGGCGACCCGAATGCCGCACGTTTGTACACCGTGTTTTTAGTTAGTGCATCGCGCTTGGCATCGATTTTTTTTCTTAACGGATGGTTGATTGCGCCGGGCTCGGGCATAACTTCGTGATTTTCGCGTTCTGGTTCTACCCAAATATCGGGTACCGTACTGGGATCGAAAACATGTGCTTTAGGAAATTCGATATTTCGAATAATGTTTACTTCATTATTCGGATTTTTGTGTTGATTGGTCGTATTTTTTATTTGAGCATTGGAAAATGATAAGCTCAATGTAGTCAATAGGATACAAGCCAAATTTTTCATTTGATTCATGGTTTTATTATTGATTCGCCCTAACATCCCCCGAAAAAAGGAACGAAAGGGGCTACTAATTTAAAAAAATAAACAAAAGGATTACCAAATATTCACTTCGAATTCCAAAACGATTCCAAATTTATCATGTATATCCGTCTGAATTTCACGGGCCAAAGAGGAAATTTCTTCCCCTTTTCCGCCACCAAAATGAACTAGAACTAATGCCTGTTTTTCATGCACGCCAACATTTCCCTTTTTAAATCCTTTCCATCCCGCAGTTTCTATGAGCCATCCTGCAGCAACTTTAACATGCGTTTCATCTACGGGAAACCATTTGATTTCGGGATACTTAAGTTGAGCCGCTTTGAAAATATCCATTTCAACCACGGGATTCTTAAAAAATGAACCCGAATTTCCGAGTACTGCTGGATCTGGAAGTTTTGATCGTCTGATGGCAATAACAGCGTTGCTTACATCGGCAATGGTGGGTTGAGAAACATTTTGCTGCTTCAACTCGTGCTGAATATCGCCGTAGTTAAGTTTTAATTCGTGGTTGATTTTACTCAAATGAAATGTAACCGAGGTAACGATTAAATGTTTGTATTCCGCTCGTTTGAATATACTGTCGCGGTAACCAAAGCGACAATCTTCATTACTTAAAATTACAAATTCACCGGAAGTGGTATCGAAAACACGCACAGAAACAATTTTATCTTTAACCTCAATCCCATAGGCACCAATGTTTTGAATTGGCGATGCACCAACACAACCGGGTATTAAACTTAGATTTTCCAATCCCCCCCAATTGTTTTTTACGCAATGTAATACAGTTTGGTGCCAGTTTTCTCCTGCACCGAAGGTGATGTCGATGGAATGTTCGTCTTCGGATTCCATCCAATGTCCCATTAAACGATTCAAAAGAATTCCACCGGAGTAATTTCGCGTGAGAAGGATGTTTGAACCCCCGCCAATTACTCTAAAATGATTATCAAAAAAATCTTCGGCGTACAATTCTAACAGATCGGTTTCGTTGTGAATTTCGATCAAATGACTGCATTGTACATCGAAGCCGAATGTGTTGTATTTTTTAAGGGAAGCATTTTTAATTGGATTCACAATGCAAAATAACAAATTAAAACGCAGGGTAAGGAATTAAAATCAAGTATGCTTGAGGAAATTCTTGGAAGTATTGAGATTTTTTCAATTTCTAGAAAACCAAAATAGTCATATGTTTGTTTAACTTATTACTATGGAAGTTTTAGCAAATGTTGGAGTTTTGTTGTTCTTCTTCTTTTTTATGGAAGGCTTTGCTTGGTTCACACATAAATACATTATGCATGGATTTATGTGGATTTGGCATGAGAGTCATCATAAGCCGAGAAAAGGAGCATTTGAACTCAATGATTTATTTGGATTTATGTTCGCTATTCCGTCTATTGTATTGATTGTATTGGGTGCAGAAAATCAAGACTGGCGGATGTTTGCGGGTTTAGGAATTGCGCTTTACGGTTTTGCTTATTTTTTGGTTCACGACGTGTTTGTTCACCAAAGAATTAAGTGGTTGAAAACAACTGATATTCCGTATTTCAGAGCTATGAGAATGACGCACCATTTGCACCATGCTGTACATTCTAAACAGGGAGCAGAAGCATTCGGCTTCTTGTTTGTTCTACCAAAGTATTATAAAAGATTCAACAATAAGTAAAAATGGGAAATAAAAAAGTCATCCTTGTAGGTGCAGGCTTAGGTTCTTTAGCTTCGGCTCTCAGATTGTCGTATGCTGGTTATCAAGTGGAAATCTTGGAGAAACAGACTACAGCTGGTGGGAGGTTGAATATTCTTCAAAAAGATGGTTTTACTTTTGATGTAGGCCCATCCTTTTTTTCTATGAGCTATGAGTTCGTAGAGCTTTTTGAGAGTATTGGAGAACCCATTCCTTTTGAGTTGAATGAGTTGAATCCTCTTTACACAGTCAATATTGCTGGTTCAGACCGAGTGTTTCAGATTTACAAAGACTTGGACAAATTGGCTAATGAATTTAAAGGATTGGAAAATGACTTTGAGACCAAGGTAAGAGCTTATCTCAAAGGAGCAAAAGAAATATTCCACGATACCGAATATAAAGTAGTTAAAAAGAATTTTGACTCCATTGTGGGTTTTATTGCCTCTATGGCAACAGTTCCAATGAAACATCTTCCCAAATTATTCAGAACTTTTTGGCAAGAACTTGAACGCCATTTTGATTCAGAAGAGGTGAAAATTATCTTTTCGTTGGTAGCTTTCTTTTTAGGTGCTACGCCTTTCAATACTCCATCGGTGTATAATCTATTGAATTATACCGAATTGGAGCACGATGGATATTGGAATGTAAAAGGAGGAATGTATAAAATTGTAGAAGGAATATTGCCGTTATTAGAAAAGAAGGGGGTTAAAATTCACTACAATACTGAGGTTAAATCCGTGAACTATAACAAAACTAAAATGGAATCTGTAGTGGACCAAAATGGAAAATCATGGACTGCCGATCTTTTTATTATTAACGCGGATGCTGCTTGGTTTAGAGGACATTTTTTAAATCGTAAAAAATTCACCGAAGAAAAATTGGACGCTTTAGAGTGGACATTAGCACCATTCACCATTTATTTAGGTGTAAAGGGTACGATTCCAGGTATCCATCATCATAACTACTTTTTAGGAGATAATTTTAGAGATTACGCTGATACCATTTTTAGAAGTTCTGTTGCTCCTAAGAAGCCCTATTATTATGTAAATGTTGCAAGCAAAAGCAATCCGAATTGTGCACCTGAAAATTGTGAGAATTTGTTTATTTTATGTCCTGTGCCAGATATGCGAGTTAAACCTAATTGGGATGACGCAGAAGAACTAGCAAATGAAATCATTGATGATTTATCCAAGCGTGTAGGATTTGATATTCAAAACAATATTCTTACCAAAACTGTTTACACACCCATCGAATGGAAAAACATGTTCAACTTATACAAGGGTAGCGGTTTGGGATTGGCTCACGGATTAAATCAAATCGGAGCTTTCCGTCCCTCAAATAAGGATGAAGAATTAAGTAACCTATATTATGTAGGTGCTAGCACTACTCCTGGAACTGGACTTCCTATTGTTGTAATTGGGTCGAAATTGATTCAAGAAAGAATTTTAAAAGACCACCCCAATACTTAAATCAAAACATAAACCCACAAGAAAATGAGTATTCAACTGTTTGACAAAACATCAAAAGAGATCAGCAGAAAAGTTTCGTTGAATTATTCAACGAGTTTTTCACTCGGGATACGATTGTTAGCCAAAGAATACCGCTGGGCGGTGTTTGCAACATACGGATTCGTGCGTTTGGCCGATGAAATTGTAGATACATTTCATACTTTTAATAAAGAACGATTATTAAAGGACTTTAAATTTCAAACTTATCAAGCCATTGAGGAAGGTATAAGTACGAATCCAGTATTACATTCATTTCAGCTCGCAGCAAACCAATTCGGTATAACCCATGATTTAATTGAACCATTCTTCAACAGTATGGAAGAAGACCTAAATAAGCAATCGCATGATGAAACGTCTTACAACGATTACATTTATGGTTCTGCAGAGGTTGTAGGATTGATGTGTTTAAAGATTTTCTGTAAAGGAGACACTATTTTGTATCAATCGTTGTTGCCGTATGCTCGCAGCTTAGGTGCGGCATTTCAAAAGGTGAATTTCTTGAGAGATATACGTAGCGATGTTGAAGAACGAGGACGCGTTTATTTCCCAGGAGTTGATTTTGAATGCTTTACAGAACACGACAAAATGAATATTATTCAAGAAGTTAAGAAAGATTTTGAACATGCATATAAAGGAATCATACAACTTCCTATGGGTTGCCGTTCGGGTGTTTATACAGCGTATATCTATTATTTAAAACTTTTAGAAAAGATCGAACGCACAACGGCTGCAGAAATCATGAATCAGCGTATTCGTATTCCGAATTCCCAAAAAATAGTGTTGCTAGCAGAGAGTTTTGTACGTGAAAAGTTAATGCCAACTTCCTAATTTTTAACCAAATACCCAGGAAAATACTTCGTCTACTTTTCCAAAAGTATGAACTTTTATTTTGCGAGAGGGATCTTCTTGTATTTTATTGTATTTGGATACCAGAATATCTGAAAATCCCAATTTTTCTGCCTCTGAAATTCGCTGTTCTATTCGTTGTACAGCTCTCACCTCACCAGAGAGTCCAACTTCCCCCGAAAAAACATACCCTGAAGGCAATGCCATGCCTTGGTAACTGCTCATAATTGCAGCCATTAATGGTAAATCCAGTGCTGGGTCTTCTAGACGTAAACCACCGGCAAGATTAACAAAAACATCTTGTTGCCCCAATCGAAATCCACACCGTTTTTCAAGTACGGCTAACAACATATTCAAACGGCGTAAATCAAATCCCGTGGCTGAACGTTGCGGAGTTCCGTAAACGGCAGTACTTACCAAGGATTGTACTTCTAATAACAACGGGCGAACTCCTTCAAGCACTCCGGCAATAGCGATTCCGCTCAATGGTTCATCTCTTTGTGACAGCCAGATTTCTGATGGATTTTTAACGGGAATTAATCCCGAACCTTGCATTTCATAAATCCCCAATTCATGGGTGGAGCCAAATCGATTTTTTAGAGTACGTAGAATTCGATAAAAATGATGTCGATCTCCTTCAAATTGCAATACAGTATCCACCATGTGTTCCAATAATTTTGGTCCAGCTATGGCTCCGTCTTTGGTTATATGGCCAATCAAGAAAACGGGTGTTTGAGTTTCTTTTGCAAATTGAAGCAGTTTGCCAGTACATTCTCGAATTTGAGATACCGAACCGGGAGTGGCATCTAATGAGTCCGAATACAATGTTTGAATGGAATCAACTATCAGAATATCGGGTTGTTGTTTGGATAAGTAGTCGAGAATATTGTCGAGTAGAGTTTCAGTTAAAATATTGCAATTGGGATTCTGGATGCCAATACGTTCAGCGCGTAATTTTATTTGGGATTCGCTTTCTTCTCCGCTTACATAGAGCACATTAGCTGATGTTTGAAGGGCTAATTGCAGCAACAGCGTACTTTTCCCAATTCCTGGTTCTCCACCAATAAGCACCACTGCACCCGGTACCAACCCTCCGCCGAGAACCAAATTCAGTTCAGAATCAGATAGCTTGGTTTTTTCTTGGTCGGCCGGTGTTATTTCATGGATGGGAGTGGGTTCAATAATTTTACGTGTACTTTTTTTCCATGCATTCACGGATTGGGTAGATTTGATTTCCTCTGTGAATGTATTCCATTGGTTACAACCTGGGCATTTCCCAATCCATTTTGGACTTTCGAAACCACAAGAGCGACAGAAAAAAGCGGATTTAGTTTTAGCCATGAGTTGTTGGATTAAATGGGATGGTAAAATTAATGATTTTTGGAAGAAGGTGAGATGCGAAATCGAACATGAAGCTGTAAAAGTATGAATAATAGGTTTTTATTTTTTGTGTTTTTCGCAAATCGCCATTAAAGTTCTTGGTCGTGTTTCGACTAAATGATAAAAATATTAGAGTATTTATTTGAGGGATGAAGCATTATTGAAAAAAGTGTTGTTAATTTTGTAGTTATAAACCCATGGAAAAGAACATTAACGATATCGTAACTGTATACGCGGAGGCAACTCCCAACCCGGAAAGTATGAAGTTTGTGGCAAACAAAATGTTGTTGCCCAATGATTCAGCTGATTTTCGCAACAAAGAAGTGGCTGAGAACAGTCCTTTAGCAAAAGCACTTTTCGAAATGAATTTTGTTGAGGGTGTTTTCATTATGAACAACTTCGTGAGTATAACCAAAAATGGGGAGTACGAATGGTTCGATTTAATTCCAGATTTACGCAATTTTATTACTGAATGGATTGAAGATGGTAAAGAAATCGTAAATCCCAAGAAAGAACTATCAACCGAAGAAGAGACCGAAATCGAAAGAAAAATCAAACAGTTGCTTGAAGATCACGTAAAACCAGCGGTTGAAATGGATGGTGGAGCCATTGATTTTAAAAGTTTTAAAAATGGTATTGTTACCGTGGAACTAAAAGGTAGCTGCAGCGGATGTCCTTCTTCAACGATGACATTGAAAGCGGGTATTGAGAACTTGTTGAAGCGCATGGTACCTGAGGTTGAAACAGTAGAAGCATACGGGGTTTAACCCGTATTGATTTAATTTGGATTTCGGAGCATACGTGGCTCAATTCTAGAGCAATCGACGCTCAATACGTATTGTTTTTTAATTAAGCGTTCCTCCCGATTTGCATTTTTTGCATAATTTGGGAGGAATGTTCATTTTTATTTGCAGTTATTGCAAACATGGGCATCTATGTTTTTCTTTTTGAATAAAAAAATTCATATTTGCCAACCTACACTAAAAAATAAATTATGCAATCATTGGCCGAGCAGAGGATGCAAAACGACCCGTCCTTCACTTCACTTCATCACTTCTTTTTAAATTCAGCAAGTAAAATACATACTCCACAACACACTTATCTTATGGAGAAAGTTGATGGCGCATGGAAAGAATATAGTTATGAGTATTTATTATCCGAAATCGACAAAGTTGCTGCATACTTGGTTGATTGTGGATTGGAAAAAGGCGATCGCGTCGCAATCATTTTAGAAAATTGCCCAGAGTATTATATTATTGATCAAGCGCTTCAAAAATTGGGCATGGTTAACGTATCCATTTATCCTACGTTAACACCAGAGGAAACCCGCTTTATATTGAATGATTCCGGTTCAAAACAAGTATTTGTGGGCAATCCTTTCCTTTTGAAAAAAGTTCAAAAAGTGGAGCATGAGTGCGCCACCCTGACTCAGATTGTATTCGTGCCATCCGATAAGCCTGAATCTGGAACGGTGATTAATTATTCCACTGTTATCCAAAAAGGAGAGGCTAAATTAACAAAGCTATCCCCCGAAATAGAAAAAAGGTTTCAAGCAGTAGGAAAGGAAGACTTAGCTACATTAATATACACTTCTGGAACTACAGGCGTTCCTAAAGGAGCAATGCTTACACATTATAATTTCATGAGCAACTGCTACGATGCCAAAGAACTGTGTCCAGCAATTACCGAAAACGATTTGTATTTGTCGTTTTTGCCATTGAGTCACGTGTTCGAACGCATGGCCACCATGTATTTAAGTACATACGTGGGTGCTTCGGTGGCATTCTCGGAAGGTATTGAAAAAGTAGCTTCGAATATACAAGAGGTACGCCCAACGGTAATGGCAACGGTTCCACGTTTGTTAGAGAGAATCCATGATAAAGTGTTAAAGAATGCCACTTCCGGTGGTGGAATCAAAAGTAAAATATTCTTTTGGGCGGTTGCTACAGGAGAGAAAGTGCGGAAAACTAAGGATGCAGGAAAATCAATAAATCCTCTATTGTCGGTTCAAGCCAATCTTGCTGAAAAATTGGTATTTAGTAAGATCAAAGAGAAAATGGGCGGCCGCATGAAAATGCTTATTTCCGGGGGAGGGGCACTTCCTCCTCATGTGGGGGAATTCTTTGCCAACCTGGGTTTGCGGGTTCAAGAGGGTTATGGATTAACAGAAACTTCTCCATTTTGTACTGTAAACGAATTTGAGCGTCAGGTATACGGTACTGTAGGTCGTGTTGCTCCCCGACAATATGTTGCCATCCAAAATATCGAAACCCAAGAAATAATTACCATTCAAAATTACGATTCGTTCGATCCTAACTTTGCATCTGCCGAAGGAGAAATTTTAACCAAAGGTCCTAACGTAATGAAGGGCTATTGGCAGAATAAAGCAGAAACCGACAATGTATTTGATGCAGATGGTTGGTTCCACACAGGCGATATTGGAAGATTTGATAAAGGGTATTTGAAAATTACAGATCGCTTGAAGAACATGTTAAAAACGTCGCTTGGAAAAAATATTTACCCTACTCAAATTGAAAATGTGTATTTACAAAGTGAACGTATTGATCAAGTATTTATTATCGGAGATAAGCGAGAATATCTCACCGCTATAATTGTACCAAGTGCGGAAACGATGCAAGAACAAATTCCACATAAAATGGATTTGTTGAAGTCGAGTCAGGATTTTATAAATGACGAAGAGCTTACGCAATGGATTGCACAAGAAGCTAAAAAATTGGGAATGCAGTTAGCCAAATTTGAGCGTATTCGTAATTTTATGCTAAAAAGAGAGCCCTTTAGTATTGAAAATGGCGACATGACCATTACCTTGAAAGTGAAGCGCAAGGTCGTAATGGAGCGTTATGCAGATGAAATTGACTTTATGTATGCACAGCAAGAATGTCCGCTTTAATTAATACTATTGATTGTTTAACTAATGGAAATAATGGAGAATTGATTGTATTGTGGAATTTAGCTTGAAACTAAATCGAATTCTATTGCCATGATTATGGAATAGAATCAAATTAGTTGATTGAAAATATACAAAACAATAAAAAATACTAATTGTATGGCCAGCAAAGCGCTGGCCATTTTATTTTTAACGGGTTTAGACGTGCTGTGTAAAAGCCAGAGGAATATAAAAGAAATAACGAACCAAGCCGCGTAGTTTTGATACGGTACTTCGTTATTTTTCCAATCCCAGAAATCGTATCTCATGGCCACGGGTTCTAAAAAGAAATCATAGATGGTCATTATTCCCGCACCAACAAAAGCAATGGCTAAAGGATGTTTGATTCTTCCAACAAGGGTAGAAGAGGTATAAAAAATCATGGCAGCCCAATTAAGTCCTATTAAATAGGGCGTTCCTTGCCATTTAGCACCAAATGTACTTCCGTATTCATAACTTCCAAATATTAAGCCCGTTTTCACTCCCAACATTTCAACAAAGAATCCCAGAACACCAATGATAATCAATGTAATGACATGATTCATCTCCCATTTTTTATGAAAAACCCAAGCTACAACAAAGGCTGCAATTAAATTCCAAGGGGTTAATTTTAGGAACAACGGATTCAACGACGGCGTGAGAAATCCAATGATTCCCACGAAATAAATGATGGAAAGTATAAAGATAAATCTGTTTTCTACGGTGTTCATTTTCGGTATTGAATTTAGTTTGGCGAGTAATTTTCAGATTGAGTACTTAGATGAAATAGATTGAATTTTAATGGACTTCCGGAATTAATTTATTTACAATTTTAGCTCCCAAAAGGCAGAGCGGAATTCCGCCGCCGGGGTGCACGCTTCCCCCACAAAAATACAGATTATCGTATTCTTTCGAGAAATTTGCTTGTCTAAAGAAAGCCGACATCCGATGATTGGAGCTGCTGCCATACAAGCTTCCCTTGTCGGAACCTGTGTTAGATTCAATAGTAATAGGATCTAAAACTGCCTCTGTTTCAATCAGATCGGATACCTGAACATTTAATAATTTACTGAGTTTTTGAAGGATTTTTTCTTTCGCTATTCCAACCAACTCCTTCCAATCTTGTCCAGAATTATGGGGCACATTGATCATAACAAACCAGTTTTCACCGTATTCAGGAGCATCGGATCCAACTAATTTCGAAGTAATATTTATATATACGGTTGGGTCTTTTTGGATGGTTTTTCGATGGAAGATAGCATCGAACTCCTCGCGATAATCGTTCGAAAAGAATATATTGTGAACATCAAGTTCCGGGAATTTCTGTTTAATTCCCCAATAAAAGATCAATGCTGAGCTGGAATTTTCCGCATTTTTAATTTTTGGGGGAAGGGATTTTTGCAATAATTTTTGATAAACTATTTTGATGTCAACATTAGCAACTACAATGTCACTTTTGAATTCTTTACCTTCTTCTGTGATGACGCGAGATATTCGAGGCTTTGATGATTGATTTTCTACATGTAATCTATTTACTCGGGAATTAAATTCAAATTGTACACCCAATCTTAGAGCTTGCTCATACAGGATTTCTGCAATATCGCGCATACCCGTTTTGGGTAAATAAGCCCCGTAATGAAATTCTAGGTGAGGGATTACATGTAAGGTAGCTGGAGCTTTGTAAGGATTGGAGCCGTTATATGTAGCGTACCGATTAAAAAGCTGAATAATTTTGGGGTTAGAAAATTGAGATTCTAAGGCCCTATTCATGGTTCGAAACATATCCAGTCGCCATAAATTAGCAATTCCTTTTATTCCTGTGGGGGCAGTATAAGTCGATAATCTATGTAAGCTATTTTCTAAAAACACCGGCGAAGTAATATCGTAGATTCGTTTGGAATGATTTAAGAATCGCTGAATTTTGGATTTCGGTTCATCAAAAAAATGAGCTGCTTCATCGATAAATGTCTCTATTTGAGAAGAAGCATGAAATTGGCTTCCATCCGGGTAAAAATAATTGCATAAAACGGGTAATTTAAAGTATTGGAATTTTTGGACCAAATCGGGGTCGAGAAGTTCGGTAACGAAATGCGGCATGGTGAACAAACTAGGTCCCGAATCAAAGCGGTAATTTCCTAATATTATGGTATTTAACTTACCTCCAAAAGAGGGTGCTTGTTCGATAATTTGTACCTGATATCCTTTGCGTGCAAGGTGTATGCTGGAGGCCAAACCGGCTATACCACTGCCAATAATGGTTGCATTCATAGTAAAGGAACAAAAATAGGTACAAAAAGTTGTTTTGTAACTCATTGATTATCAATGATAATTTAAAAATAATAAAAAAAAGTAAAAAAAAATCATTAAGCACTTTGCAGATTCTAAATTTCATCCTAATTTTGCGCACACTCAATCGAAAAAAACTAATTTAAAAATGAAAAAAATCACTTTCGCTTTAGCAGCTTGCGTAGTATTCGCTTTCGCTGCTTGTGGTAACAACGCAACTGAAGAAACTAACGCAGATTCAGCTTCAATGGATTCAACTACTGTAGAAACAACTCCTGCTGATTCTACTACAATGGATTCAACTGCAAATGATACTGCTGCTACTTCAACTGAAGCTACTAAGTAATCAATTGAAAAATCTTAAAAAGGCATCCCAACGGGATGCCTTTTTTTTTACAAAAATATTTTTTATCTTTGCTGTAATGGTTAGACGATTACTTTTGTTATTCACCCTATTTGTTTGTTTTGCCTCTTCCAACGCGAAGCAAATAATGCCTTTTTTGGAGGATGAAAATCCTGTGCATTCGGGTGGACCATCGTTTAATATTACCCCTAACCCCGTTAGTGGTTCCTATTTTTACGTTAATTTGGATTTTTTAGAATCCGACTTTCCCGATGCCGCTATCATTATTTCCGATGTATTAGGAAAAGTGGCATATGTGCACCCAATAAAGAAATCGGACTTCTTGGAGAAACAAGTTCGTATTAACGTAATGGATGCTAACCTCGATAAAGGAGTTTATTTCCTCCAAGTTAAAAGTGGTGAACACACCCGAACTTTGAAATTAGCAATTCGCTAAGAAATCTATCCGGATGGGTATGTTCTCATCCTGGGTAAAATCATTCCCTTCTCGCACACCATCTAATTTTAATTACCTCGCGATTTCAAATAATTAATCATGATACGTCGTGCAATTGGTCGAGATTTTAAAGATATTCATCGACTCATACAGGAGTTAGCCAACTACGAAAAAGCTCCCAATGAAGTTATTACCAGTCCAAAGATTCTCGAAGAACATTGCTCGGGTATCAAACCATTGGCTTTTGCTTGGGTTTTGGAAATTCCTATTCCCGTTCAAAATAAAAAGTCAGATAACGAACTTGTAAACCAAACAACAACTGTTAATCAAGTTACTCATGAGCAAATTCATTTCGTATTAGAATCGAATTCTGTTCCTGAACGAAGTGAATCTTCCGAAGAGCAAAATCAGATTCTGTTATCGAAATTGACACCTGCGCGATTACATTCAAATTCTAATCGACAAGTGAACAAGTTGATTGGTAGATTAGACCAGCAAAATTCCGAAATCGAACGATCAAAGATTGTGGGAGCTGCAATTGGTTACATTCGTTATTCTACTTGGAAAGGTCCAGTATTCTATTTGGAGGATTTAATTGTAGAAGAAGCCTTTAGAAAACAAGGATTTGGTAAACAACTTTTAGATGTCGTAATCGAATTTGCAAAATCGCAGAATTTCAAACGAGTTGTTTGGCAGGTTTTAGATTGGAACACACCAGCCATTGAATTTTATAAAAAATATGAAGTTTCTTTTGATGATTCGTGGATCAATGTTACCTTAGACTTGGAATGAAATTACCCATTTCTCGCATACTAACGCCTTTATTGGTATTGACCATATTAATAATACATCAGTTTGCATGGTTAGTCGTTGAAAACGGATGGTACAATAGCTTGAATTCTTCAGGGAATTTACCGCAACAAGTATCCGTAAATTTGGGAACGCATGCCCGGGAATGGACTTTTTTTTACACGGCTCTAACGGGATCATGGATTCACGGAAATTGGGAACATTTGATGGGAAATGTTTTTTCTTTAGCAGGGTTAAGCTTGTTGTTTTTGCTCTTTATTAAAAAGGGATGGTTGCGATTTTTCCTGATTCAATGGGTATTATCCGGAATCATTTTGTTTTTTCTGGCACCCAAAGGCAGTATCCATATTGGTGCTTCCACGTGGTCGTATTCATTTGCTGGTTTTTTAACCACTCTCGCTTTTCTTCATCCCAATCGAAAAGTACTATCTCTTTTCTTTATTATTTGCCTTTGGTACGGCAGTATGTGGTGGGGGATTTTTCCGATTGATCCTCGAATTTCTTTCCAAGGACATATAAGCGGTTTAACTACCGGTGTTTTAATTGCTCTTTTGGGACGTGATTTCTGGTTGAATCGTATGTTTATAGTTCCGGAATTACCTGTTTTAGAATCACAAGAGGATTCAAGTAAACCCATCAATCCCTACGATGGGTTCAAATAAACGATAGAATATTATTGAGCTGTTAACGGTTTATTTTTAAAAAGCAATGCAAATGCAATAGCTACAAGCAAAGAATATCCGGCAAAACTTAGCCATATAGATTGCCAATCCATGGTGCCTTGAGCATCTTGGAAATAGTGTTCAATTACAAATCCACTTACAACACTTCCTAATACAGCACCAACTCCGTTCACCATCATGGTAAACACTCCTTGTGCACTGGAGCGAATCCCTTCGGATGTATTTTGCTCAACAAATAGCGAACCAGAGATATTGAAAAAATCGAATGCCATCCCATAAATAATACACGACAAAACTATCATCCACAAACCATCACCTGGATTTCCGAATGCAAATAATCCAAATCGCAGAACCCAAGCAATCATACTAATTAGCATGACCTGTTTGATACCGAATCGTTTCATGAAAAAAGGAATGGCTAAAATAAAGAGTGTTTCTGAGATTTGTGAAATACTCATAATCATGGCAGGATATTTCACTACCAAAGAATGTGCGTAATTGGGGTTCTTATCGAATACATGCAGAAATACATCACCGTACGCATTGGTTAATTGCAATGCAGCGCCCAAAAGCATGGAGAAAATAAAGAAAATACTGAATTGATAATCTTTAAACAATTTAAACGCATCCAATCCTAAGTTATTCATCCAGCCTTTTTCGGTTTTAATTTTACCTGCAGGTGGACAATCGGGTAGGGTAAATGAGAAGATCCCCAAGAGTATGGAAACCGCGCTTCCAATAAAGAACTGATTCGCGGAAGCTTCGTTATGAGTTAAACTTACCGTCCAAAGCGCTGCTATAAATCCCACGGTACCCCAAACACGAACTCTAGGAAACGTTCGCACGATGTCATAACCTTCTTTAGATAAAATATGATAGCATACGGTCGCAGATATAGAAATTGTGGGCATGTAAAAGAACATAGTTATTAAAATTCTCCAAAACATATCAGCTGGTGTGGCAGCAGAAGGAATAAAATATAAGCCGATACCTCCGAGAAAATGCAAAATTCCGTATAATTTTTGTGCTGATAAATATCTATCTGCAATGATTCCCATGATGGCCGGCATAATTAAAGCTCCGATTCCCATGGTTGAGAAAATGACTCCATAATCTTGAGGTCCCCATTTTTTTGTTTCAAACCAAAATGTACCAATAGTTATGAGCCAAGATCCCCAAATAAAAAATTGGAGAAAACTCAACAAAGTCAGTCGAAATCGAATCATTCTTTAATGATAATTAATAAAAATAAATTTAAAATTGGCGCAATTTAATGCCAATTCAGGAATTGGGAGCTAAAATATGTTCCACTCCATCAATCAGAGCATGAATGATTTTGATGTGAATTTCTTGAGCTCGATCTGCGAATTCAGAATGGGGAGCACGTATTTCTAAATCACATAGATCTTTAATCTTACCGCCGTCTTTACCGGTTAGGCAAATGGTAATCATGCCCAATTCCCGCGCTGTATTTAATGCGTTTATTACATTTGCGCTGTTTCCGCTGGTTGAAATTCCGAGTAAGACATCACCGGATTTTCCATGGGCTTCTACAAAGCGACTGAAAATAAAGTCGAAACCGTAATCATTTCCAACACAAGAAATATGGCTGGCATCGCTGATAGCAATTGCAGGGAGCGCTTTTCGGTTGTTTCTGTATCTTCCGGTAAGTTCTTCTGCAAAGTGCATTGCATCGCAATGGCTTCCTCCATTTCCGCAAGAAATTACCTTACCTCCTTGTTTAAAGGCTGTAGCTAAGATTTGGACCGCTTGGTCTATTTTATTAAAATTTTCCTCATTATTTATGAAGGCTTCAAGCGTGTTTTGTGCTTGAATAAAGTGTGATTTAGCCGAAAAAGGAGTGCTCATGGGAATTATTTTTTGTAGTTGGACTTACCCTCTTCCAAGAATTTCACAAAAGGCTCAACTTGGAACTGGAAGTAATCAGCACCGTATGCGGGTTGCAATAATTGCTCGTTTCCATCGATAAGGCAATACAACGGTTGGGTTGTTTTACCGTAATAAACCTCTTGTAATTCTGCATTTTTATCGCCTAGGGTTGTGATAACCTTTTGAGTTCTTTGGCTTTTAAATTGTTCGTTTGAAGGAAGTTTTATTTTCTTATCATCAACATACAGTGAAACCACGATGTAATCTTCTTTTAACATTTTTAAAACTTTTGGATCCGACCAAACCTTTTCTTCCATTTTACGACAATTTACACATCCATGTCCAGTAAAATCAATAAACAACGGCTTGCCTTGTTCACGAGCGCAGGCTAAAGCTTCATCGTAATCGAAATAAGAGGCGATTCCGTGGGGTGTGTGTAGTTGATCCGAATATTTAGGAGTGCGACAAATTCCTGCTTCTGATTCTGCCGAGCGATCCAATCTAAAATCTTGTGTGCTCATAGGCGGAAGGTAGCCAGCAAGTGCTTTCAATGGTGCTCCAAACATACCGGGAATCATATATACTACGAAAGCAAAAACGGCAATAACTGATCCTAAACGCATGATGCCAATTTTGGGATTGGGGGTATCGTGGTCGAATTGTATTTTACCCAGTAAATACATCCCCAGAAGAGAAAATAAAACGATCCAAATTGCTAAGTAAACTTCACGATCTAAAATACCCCAATGGTAGGTTTGGTCAGGAATACTCAAGAATTTTAATGCAAATGCCAATTCCACAAATCCCAATACAACTTTAACGCTATTCAACCAGCCGCCACTTTTGGGCATGCTGTTTAACCAACCTGGAAACAAAGCCAATAAACCAAATGGAAGTGCAAAAGCCAATGAAAATCCAAACATTCCGATCACTGGACGCATTGCTCCACCATGAACCGCTTCCACCAAAACCGTACCCACAATAGGCCCCGTACAACTGAATGATACCAAAGCAATGGTCATTGCCATGAAAATGGCACCCGTCATTCCACCTTTATCCGCTTGTTTATCCACTTTATTCACCAACCAAGAGGGTAAAGTGATTTCAAATGCTCCAAAGAAACTTGCGGCAAACACAACAAAAATCACCGTGAAAAAGATATTGGGAATCCAATGCGTGCTTAGCCAATTAGCAGCGTTAGCTCCAAAGGCAAATGCAACAATGGTCCCTAAAATGGTGTATAGTCCAATTAATGAAATAGCAAAAGTGAACGAATCTCTTAATGCCGCGGAACGGGATTTATTTCGTATAAAGAACGAAACCGTCATAGGAATCATTGGGAAAACACATGGAGTCAACAAGGCGGTTAATCCACTTAAAAAAGCCAAAATGAACAAAGTCATCATGCCTTCTTCTTTTTCTTGGGCTTTTTGTCCTTGAAATTGTTTGATTTCTTTAATTCCGCCTTCGCGCTTATATTCAGGGGTGTAATCGCCCGACATTGCAGGGGCATAATTCGGTGCAATTTGAGAATCAGAAGTAGTTTCCACTACCGTAGTTTCGGTTGAACTGCTTGAGTTTTCAGGTGAAGCAGGAGCAGCAATAGCTTCCCCCGAAACCGTTAATGCTGGGAATTGTAAAGGCTGGTCTTTGATGTTTTCGCAACCCGATTCATTGCAAATTTGACCATTGAAAATGACTTTTATGGTCGAAATACTTTTTAATACTTTTATTTTTTGACGAAATTCTCCTTTTTTGTCGAACTCACCGGTAGAGCAATTCCAAATTTCCGTTTCCTTTACCATGTGGTCGCCAATGCCGTAGAATTTACCTACCAGGGTATATTCGTTGGAAGGCGTGAAGTCCAATGTGGCACGGATTGGACCATCGTATTCCGGACAGTCGCTTTTTTCAGAGTAGACATGAAATCCAGGTGCAATGTCGAATTTTACTACCAATTCAATTACATCGCCCGTTTTGACCCCGGCAGTTTTGCTGTACGATGTAGTGAATTTGGGTTTTGGGAATCCCGCAGCTTGTGCCGTATTTGATATCCACGCAAATAGCGTTAGAAGAATAGGAATGAAAACTCTGAAACTCATAAAATACAAAATTACGGGTTATTCCCTATGTGTGAAAAACAATTTCGATTAATATATTCAGGAATCTGTTAGGTTTGAGACTTATATCACATTCATGAAATTAAGGTTACACGGGCTCATTTGTTTTTTTGGGATTTTGTTTTCGGGGGATGTTTATTCTCAGGAGTCTAAATCAATGACTACCAAGCAATACATTGATTCGTTCAAAGAAATTGCGATGGATGAAATGCGGGCTTACGGTGTACCAGCGAGTATTACTTTAGGTCAAGGAATTTTGGAGAGCGCTTCTGGAAATTCTAAACTTTCCAAGGAATGCAATAACCATTTTGGGATAAAGTGTCGAAAAAATTGGAATGGTGCATTTTGTTTGGCCGATGATGATGCAAAAGATGAGTGCTTTAGAGGCTATGAAAACGCACGTCAAAGCTACAGAGATCACTCCTTATTTCTTAAAGAAAGCACCAGATATGCAGCTTTATTTGAACTGGATCCAACCGATTATGTGGGATGGGCCAATGGCTTGCGTGAAGCCGGTTATGCTACAAATCCAGCGTACGGAAGTATTTTGTCAAAGCTAATCGCAAAATATCGGTTGACTTTATACGACAGTATCGTGATTTTGGGATCTGATTTTTTTGAATCCGGTAATTCTCGACGCATAGAAATGAATGGACTTCCTGCTGTTGCCGCAAATCAAGGAGCAAGCGTTCAATCCATTGCAAAAGAAAATCAATTGGCGGAATGGCAAGTGGTAAAATTCAATGATTTAGACAAAGAGCATGTAATTAACCCCGGCGAAATCCTGTATTTACGTCCCAAAAGAAAAACAGCACCCGAGCAAGTTCACATCATTAAAAGAGGGGAATCCATGCATGATGTTTCACAACTTTACGCTGTAAAATTAAAATCATTGCAAAAATTAAATCGATTGGAGCCGGGTCAAGAACCACAAATCGGAGAAGAAATTTATTTGCAAGAAAAACGTCCAGCTCCCCCTAAGGTAATTACTGGAACGGTTCCTATGTCGACAGCAACTTCCGTGATGAAACAAACAAAAGGGAAACCGCAATTGGATGAAAATACCCATGAAGTTCAACCGGGAGAAACCATTGAAAGCATTGCAGCATTGTACAAAACCTCGGTGCTAAATTTGGTAAGGTGGAACGATTTGGAATACGCTCAGGTTCAACCTGGACAATTGTTAATTTTGTCGCCGGGATTGAAATCATCCATAGCTGTTAGAAGTGTGGCAGAATCCAACACGGAATTAAAGAAAACACCGACCGTACCGGAATTTCATTTTGTAAAACCCGGTGAAACGTTGTTTGCAATCAGCCGATTGTACAATATGCAAGTTGACGAATTAAAGCGAATTAATTCGTTAAACAACAATGCAATACGCGCTGGTCAGAAGTTAAAGTTGAAGTAAATAGTGATTAGCCGAACCGCTATTCTGTTCCAACACAATTCGTCCTTCAACTCCTAATGCAGTCGTATCTTCTGGTTGGTAAATACTTAATAATTGCAAGTTTTCTGTGGCTTTAACATTGAAGCCTAAAGTGTCCAATTCGGCCATTAACGGTACAAATTTGTTTTCTTTATTATCAAAAACACAACGGAAATGAATGGCTGAATTTTGCATTATATTCACCCGAACTTTATGGTTAGACAACGCTGCAAAAATGCTTTGCAAACTTTCTTCGGCAATAAAATTGAAATCTCGGGTAGAAATTTCCAGCAATATTTGATTTTGTTTTAGTATTCGACAAGGTACTTGAATGGTTACGCCATTTTCTGAAACTTTGGTACCATTTTCATCGGGATGAATGAATGATTTTACAAACAATGGAATTCCTGCATGTTTTAAAGGCTGTATGGTTTTAGGGTGAATTACCGAAGCACCGTAATAAGCCAACTCAATTGCGTCGTTGTAAGTTAACTCGGAAATTAGTTGACTATCTGGGAATTTTTTGGGATCGGCATTCATCACCCCCGCAACGTCCTTCCAAATGGTAACACTTTCAGCTTGTAATAACTTTCCAAAAATGGCGGCGCTATAATCTGAACCTTCACGACCTAAAGTTGTGGTTTCTCCTTTAAATCCCTTACCCATGAATCCTTGGGTAATAATTAAGTTGCGCGAAGAAAGCGGTTTAAGACGGTTTTGAACTACTCGATTGGTTTCTTCCCACTGCACGTTCGCATCGCGATATCGAGAATCCGTTAAAATAAAATTTCGTGCATCTAACCATTGATTTCGGGTATTTTGACTGAGCAAATACGCACTAACAATTCGGGTTGAAATCAATTCACCGAAAGTTACAATTTGATCGTATAGAAAATCATAGTCGTCCTGAAGATTTTCATTGTCAACCAAACATTCTAATTCCAAAAATAGATTTTCAACTTCATTCAGCCATATTTCACCATTGTTAGGAAATAGGTCGTTGGTAATATTTTGGTGATAACTGCGAATTTCCTCGATGTAATCTTTCAGTTCTTTTTTTCCATGAAAACAAGCGTCCACCACTTTTTCCAAAGCATTGGTTGTTTTGCCCATAGCACTTATAACCACCAATACTTCGCCATCTCCATAATGGGAAATAATGTGTGCTACATTCTTTACTCCGTTCGCATCTTTAACCGATGCACCACCGAATTTAAATATTTTCATGAATCGTTTTACTAAATATATGGATGAATTCAGTGGATTTCTTGACTGCAATTACTATAAATCCACTAAATTTTAGTTGATTTGCAAAATAAATACTTAAATCCCTAAAAACCCTATGCCATATTCACAAATTATTACCTTAGAACAATTCATAGTTGACCAACAGTCATTGTATAAAGATGCTGGTGGATCGTTGTCGCGAATTTTCCGATCGTTGGAATTAGCAGCTAAGGTGGTAAATAGAGATGTTCGCAAAGCAGGATTGGTAGACATTTTGGGAAATCACGGTGCTACCAATACCCATGGTGAAGAACAAAAGAAGCTAGATGTTATTGCCAATGATGTGTTTATAGCGGCTTTGTCGAAAAGCGGTGAAGTCAGCATTGTTATTTCTGAAGAAAACGATGAACCCGTTTTTGTAGAAGGTTGTGAAGAAGAGAAATACATTGTAGCTATCGATCCTTTGGATGGTTCAAGTAATATCGATGTGAATGCAAGTATCGGTACCATTTTTAGTATCTATCGCCGAAATGCGGCAAATAAAGTTGCTTCACTGGCCGACTGCATGCAAAAAGGGAAACACCAAGTAGCTGCAGGTTATATCATTTATGGTAGTTCAACCATGTTGGTGTACACTACCGGATTGGGTGTAAATGGATTTACACTCGATGATAGTATCCAAGAATTTTGCTTGTCGCATCCCAAAATCCAAATTCCATCTCAAGGCAAAGTTTTCTCAATTAATGAAGGAAATTATGCAGATTTTCCTGAAGGAGTTCAAGAATACGTACAATATTGCAAAGCGAAAGATAAAGAAACCAATCGCCCTTATGGTGCCCGTTATATTGGAAGCTTAATTGCTGATTTTCACCGCAATTTATTAAAAGGTGGAATTTTCATCTATCCCCCAACGGAAAAAACTCCCAATGGGAAGTTGCGTTTGATGTATGAATGCAATCCGATGTCGTTTATTGTTGAACAAGCAGGTGGGAAATCAAGCACCGGTAAAATGCGTGTTTTGGATGTATTGCCCGAAGATTTACATCAACGTGTTCCTTTGTTTATTGGTTCTGCGGAAATGGTGGATATGGCAGTTTCTATGCTGAATAATGCCGGTGAATTGGTAGCCGCCGACGCCAGATAGCACTAGTTCTCATTCAGCTCATCGATAATATACAAAGATTTAAGGGATTTTTCTGGGAACGCTAAGGCTTTTAAATGATCAATCATCCGATTGAGTCGATACCTTCGCTCATCCCTGTGGATTTTTTCTCGGGGGATGTCTAACAGTTCAGGTGGAAGCGCATATCCAAGTACCTGACATAAATCGCGAATAAATTCCATTGGAAGATTCGCAAGTTGATTGGAATGGTGTAGTTTTTGAAATGAAATTTGAATAACGATGTACAAATCTTCATCGTGGGCCGCTTCATTATTAATGCACAAACTCAATAATTCTATATAAAAGTATCGAATTTGTTGAATGTAAATACCATTCGCGCTTATATCCGTATGTGAGATTAAATCCGGAGGAATTGAAATTTCTTTTATGTGACATAATCCGCCTCCTTCTTTGGGTTTGAATACAATTTCGACAAATTGACCCAATTGGTAATAAGCGTTTTTTGCTTTGTTTTTTTGAATTCCACGAACTAAAAAAGGAACCAACCCAGCGTGTTGTGTAAAGATTTGAACTACAATCGAATTATCGGTGTAAGGAATCCGTTTTAATACAACACCCCGGGTTTTTAGATCCATGAAATGGTTTTTTATGGGATTGCAGGAAGACTATCTCCCCCAATGATCAATCTACCCAGTCTGCAATGAATAAATTGGTATCGCGATTTCCACCGTTGTTTCTGTTGGATGAAAAAATTAATTTTTTACCATCTGGTGAAAACATGGGAAATGCGTTGAAGATACTGTTATTCGTAATACGCTCTAATTTTTTACCATTCGTGCCAATCGTATACAACTGAAAATCGTATCCTCTTTCGGAATGATGGTTGGAAGAAAAAATGATTTTTTTGCCCTTAGGATGGAAAAATGGTGCCCAATTGGCCTTACCTAACTTGGTAATTTGTTTTAAATTCGACCCGTCAACGTTGACCGTGTAGATTTCCATGTTCGTTGGAGCAACCAAATTTTTGGATAAGTAATCCTTATATACTTTGATTTCTTCTTCTGTTTTAGGACGAGAAGCTCTAAATACAAGCTTCTTGCTATCGGGAGAGAAAAATGCTCCGCCGTCATATCCCAAACCGTTGGTAATTTGTCGGGGATTGCTTCCATCAATATTCATAATCCACAATTCCAAATCACCACTACGAGTACTGGTAAATACAATGGATTTACCATCGGGAGACACAGTAGCTTCTGCATCATAACCCGGTGAATTGGTTAGTTGTTTAACTATATTGCCATTCAAATCACTCACAAAAATGTCGAAATCAGCATAAATAGGCCACAAATAAGCGCCTTTGGTTTCTGGCGCTGGAGGACAATCTTTACCACCTAAATGAGTGCTGGCATAAACAATAGTTGAATCGCCAGGCATAAAATAAGAACAGGTTGTTCTGCCTAATCCGGTTGAAACCATTGGAGGTTGAAATTCAGGAGAACCCATTTGAGCTAAAGGAGTGGTGAAAATCTGATCGCATTGCACTCCCCATTTTTTATTATTACTTTGAAATACAATTTTTTGATTGTCGAAACTGAAATATGCCTCAGCATTATCCCCACCAAATGTCAACTGCTTTAAATTTTTCAAGTGCTTTTCAGGTTGAGGAACAGCATTCTCTTGAGGCCGACCGGGATTTTTGGGGTCATTCGGATGTTGTTGCGCTCCTGCAGGTACACCATGAGAATGGCCATGACCGTGATCGTGTCCTTGATGGTTTTGTGCGAAACTAATATTGGCTTGAAATAGGCCAATGGAAAATAATAGGGCAGCAGAAATTTTCATATTTGTGACTAAAATTATTTTAATATTTCCCAAGCCATTTTGGGGTATCCTTTACGACCTTTATCGTCGTAGAAATCAATAAACCGCATTTTGAAGTAGTTGCCATTAATGGTTTTAATGACATAATAGCGATTGGGAACCATGGTATATTTACTAGCAGATTGTGAATATTCTTTCCAATCGTATCCTATTTCATTCACATTTTTATTGTACATCAGCGATTGTGCATCCTGAAAGTTAAATTGGTCAAAGGGTATGCCTCCATCAATTTGAGCAACAGAAATTTTAAATGGATTGATTAATGCGCCACGAATAATATACGGATACATCAATCCGTTAACGTCGGGAATTGATTCTTTATAGGTGGTAAAAACTAAATCCCATTCATTCAATGCAACTGGTTCATTTTCTACCAACTGCATGGTTGAGAAATTGAAATACGCGTAGTTTCTATCGGGTTTAGTAAATACTTTGGTTAAGTATAAAAATTGGGGATCCAGCACGTATGACCAAAGAAATTCATATACTCCACCACGAACACTAAGGAATTGCATTTTTACATAACGCTTGGTTGGAATGGTGTCAACACCTAGATCGATAACGTAGGTTTCGTTGGGTTTACCGATATAGCCATTGGATTGTTTTGCAAAGCAACCGGAAAAAGCCAATGAATCGATATGCCCGTTGGGATTATCAAATTTCCAGTTTAAATTTTGCATCAAGGAACCATCTATATGTTCAAAATCAACATCTGTAACTTTTGCAACCGATAAAAAAGCACTTTTACCGCCACAAATTGTGATATGTGGCTCACCGGAACAAGAAAATCCAACATCCCATTTTCCAAACTGGTTGGAGAACGTTTTTTGAGATTCAAAATCAAACCACAATTGATTGGAATACGTTTCTCCCATTTCAAAAGTAGCGGTTTGTAAACCGGCCGCGACTTTAGGTTGTGGGTACAAAGCTTCTTCTTTTTCACATCCCCATAATTGCAAAAGCAGAGATGCCAAAATTATTAATTGAAGAACAGGGGAAAGAAACTTTAATTTATACTGAGTACGCATGCTGGGTTTGGATGTGAAAAGTTGATTAAAAAATGAATTCATTACAAAGTTATAATACACTGAGCAAAAATGTTTCTACCGGTTCCGATATTTATTCCTGAAGTACCACTGCCATGAACTCCACCGCTTTGCAGAGATGTGTTTATTTGGCGAACATTAAATACGTTTTTACAACCTGCTTGAAGTAAAATTCGGTTATTCCAGAATTTTTTTGTTGCGCTAATATCGGTTAGATAATAACTCGAGTTTCTATATAATTCGGCGGTGTTTGTATAACCTAAAGTAGGACCTGTAAATCGACTAAATATTTGTATTGAAGATTGGTACTTGGGGAAATCGTAACGTACATTTAATGTTGCCTGTGCCATTTGCCAAGAAGCAATTCCCGACATAAAATCATACCGCGATTCATTATCCATAATTGAACCGCTGATTTGAACGTTTAATTGGTGAATAAACAAATCCGACTGTGCAGTTATTCCTCTGGAGTTCATTAAACCAATATTTATATATCGGTATAAGTTGGTTCGTGGATCTTCCAATGCCAATTGAATTTGATTTTGGATGTGGTTGTAAAATCCACTTAATTTAAACGTAGCCCCGATGTCCTTGGATATGTTATGGCGGTAATCTAATGATATAATGTAATTTTGAGATTTTTCAGATTGTAAATTGGGATTTCCTTGAACATTATGATTGATATCTACAAACAAGAAATACAATTCTTTGGCATTTGGAGCCCTGAACCCTTGTGCATAGGATGTTCTCAAAGTAATGTGCTTGCTTACATCGTATTTGATTTGAATTGAAGGAATAATCGGCGCAAGTTTTATTCCGGCCGGCAGAAACTGAGGCAGCGGATTGGTTCCAAACGTATTGTTATACGCCATTCTCAATGAAGGTTTTACATTTAATTTGGAATAATATTTAAACTCCGCACTTCCAAAAATGGCCGCATCAGTTATCGGTTTTCCAGTTAAAACGCGTTTGGTTTCAAGTTGTTCACTTTGAACTTCATAACCCCAAAGCCACTCCCTGTGGTTTGATTTGGATTTATGTGACCACAAACCGCGTAAATTTATTTGAGTATTCAGAGTAGTGTCTTGATCATCAGGACGAGTTACTACTTCTGAGCCGGTAACTAAGTTTCTGCGAACATTCGTCTTGGTTCTGTAATAACCGTTAATTGAATTTTGGAAACGGAAATGGTTTCGATCATTCAGTTTATATTCCGTAACTGCCACTAAATCAGCACGTGTTGTATTGAAATAATTGTTATAACCTGTTACACTGATTAGATTGTATTCTGCATTGCTTCTATCCGTCAGTTTCTCAAGGAATGCATTGAAATTTAGTGAGGTTTTCCATTTGTTGGTAGTGAAAGTAAGTCCACCATTGCCATGTACGCGCGTTTTTGGTTTCCAATCCATAGAGCGAGTTGCTGGGTTGAAATCCATTCCTTCGAAAAACTGGCGTCCACCTCCCAAACTCCAACCCGTGGAAATTCCTTTGTATAATTGGAAACTGCCTAATGCTTGACCATCAAAATTATAGTTGTTGGCAGCATCTGTATATCCTTGAAGGGTGTAAGCATTCTTAGAACGCATGGGTTTTTTCGTGATAATATTGATAACACCACCAATTGCGTCTGTTCCATAGACCACACTCATTGGGCCTTCTATGATTTCAATGCGTTCAATGTTGGAAGTGGGAATTTGAGAAATATCAATATTGCCATTTAAACGGCCGATCATAGGAACGCCGTTAATTAAGATCTTTACATTTTGTCCTCCTAATCCTTGCAACTTAATGCTTGTGCCCAAGCTTGGGTCGTTAGATAGTTGAATATTGGATTGATTTTGAAGGACATCATTTAAATTCTGAGCAGCCATTAACTGAATGGTTTTAGCAGAAATGGTTTGCACTGAATAGGGATTTTCTGAAGCCAATCGCGGCTGTACAGACCCGGTTATAGTTACCGGATTAATTCGTTTGATGTTTATGTCAACAACTACGTTAACATGTTGTTTTCCTTTGGGGATGGTGAACGAAGCCGGTTGAATAATTTTACCTTCTACGCCAATTAATTTAATTTGAAATTTAATGTTTGATGGGATACTGAATTCTCCAGACTCATCGGTATCAAAAATATAAACGCGATTGTTAACATCGGTTTGGGTTAATTCGAAAGCAATGGATGGAACGGGTTGGTTTTCAGCATCTCGTACCACCACCATTCGGTGAAGTGTTGCCTGCGAGAACGCAGGCACACTTGCCACCAAAAGTATAAAACTTAGTAAAAATCGTTTAACTGTATCGCTAATACTCCAGCACATTTTCCTAAGCGATCAATAATTATAGTTTATTAATGATTTGAGATTGTACTCCGTTTTTGTTTTTAACTTCAACGATGTATTGTCCTGACTTCAAATTTGAGATATTTAACGCAGTTACTTCTTCGTTCGAATCAACATCCCCAGAAACTAAAATACGACCGTCTAAACCGTAAACATGGATACTTAAAATAGGCTCATTATTAATTGATTTTACAAACAGTTGATCGTTTGAAGGTACAGGGAAAATAACGAAAGATTTAGTTAACGCCTCCGTCGACGACAATGAAGTCAACAATACTCGTTGTAAAACAACATTACCCGTAGAGCTTCCACCAAAACCAATGAAACGAACGCCCCAGAATTCTTTACCTGAAGTGGTAGGTACTTCTACAATGTAGTTCATGCTATCAGCCACCACAAAAGCTTGTCCGTTGAACGTTTTCCAATCGTGACCAACACGGGTTAATTCATTTCTAAAACCTTTACCTCCAGTTGTATCTGTGTTGGCATCATCGATTAATTGCGCGTGATTGCTTTGTAAATCGCTCCAAGCTAGACCTTTAAATTTAGCAATTCGAATTCCTCTTTTAGATTCCACACCAGCTGTGATGTACGGAATGTAAACACCTTGATTCAATGTAGGTACATAATAACGAGTGAAGTTCAAGTGCCAGCCTTCCATTGCATCGGGCTCAACATTTGCCTGCTTCATTGTGGTGAAGTTGAAGTACTTGTAAGTAGCACCGTTGGCAAGGCTTTGTTTCAATGTATCGGTAACAGCATTCGATCCGTTCAATTCAGCAATTGTAAAAATGAAATCACCGTTGGATTCTTGAGAAACCGGCATAAACTTGAAGAAACGCATGTTCTGACCTTTACCTAGAGTGATTAAATACATTGAATCACCAACTACTTTATGTGTCGCTGCGTCGTAAACACCCCAAGAAAAATCCCACATGTTTGAACTTTTTTGTTTGTTTAGAGCCCCTTCTTCGTGCTTAACTAAGTCATTGTAAGGTTTTACCCATTTCTGCCATCCTGTGGTGTCGAAGGATGCAAAAGCTTTGTTATCGCCGTTTGGATACAAATACACGAAAGCATCGCCCGTGTGGTTGAACTTTAACGCATTGTCGCGGGTGTTAGAAGTGTGCGACATGTGCCAAGAATTAATGGGCATGGTATTCTTCACACCGCTAGATACATTAAAGAATGCAAAGTTCGAGTACCCCGGTCCCATAGAAACCGTATCCGTGATAACGGTTTGGGATTTTACACTGCCAGCCAACATCATTGTGCTTGCAGCTAAAAATAATAGTTTTTTCATGTCTAGTGGGTTGTAAAAAAATTGTTGCTGCAAAATTACCTTTACCACAATCAAACCAAGGTGTTTTTATGTAAACTTCGTGTCATCAAATGACGGTATTTCGCCTTCAATGAATACAGCTGAGAATTACTTTAAATAAACAATGACCTAGGTCATAAAATGTCGAAAAAATCGATGCAAAAGTCGAATATTCAGTTGGGTATCAAAATTTATTAGAAACGCGGTTGTACCTTTGTATTTTATGGGATAATTTTCTACTTGATTTGCACAGCGCAACATTTAGAAAGTGCAAAATATTCATCTACAACGTTCGATTTATGAAAACACTATGTCAAAAATAAGCATCAATATAGCCACCGGTTCTATAGAAAAAAAGAAAGTGATTCTAGGTATAGACTTAGGTACTACAAATTCATTAGTTGCCTACGTTCCTGAAAATCAGTTGAATTCAGAAATAATTTCTATAAACCAAGGTAATTTAGTGCCCTCTGTAGTATATTTTGATGAGAACGCTTTGCCCATAGTGGGTGCTTCAGCCAAGGCGAAACTAATAGAATCTCCAGAGCGAACGATTTTTAGTGTAAAACGTTTGCTGGGAAAAAATTACAACGACGTTCGCGATCACCAAGATTTGATCAGTTATCAAATAATCGATGACAATACAGATAGTTTGGTGAAAGTGCGCGTGGATGATCGATTTTACAATCCAATCGAATTATCAGCTTTAATTCTAAAAGAACTTAAAAAAGGAGCAGAATCCCATTTCAATTTAGAAATTACTCAGGCTGTGATTACTGTACCTGCGTATTTCAATGAATCGCAGCGACAAGCTACTCGGGATGCAGGTAAATTAGCTGGATTGGATGTGTTGAGAATCATCAATGAGCCCACCGCCGCTAGTTTGGCTTATGGAATGCAAGAAAAGAAAAACGGAAAAATCTTGGTATACGATTTGGGCGGAGGAACCTTTGATGTTTCGATTCTTACTTTGGAAGATGGCGTTTTCGAAGTGTTATCAACGCATGGCGACACGTACTTAGGTGGCGATGATGTGGATAGGGCTATCGCTGAGTTTTGGTTGTCAGGAACAGGAATTGAGTTTAATCAGTTGAATAATCTGCAAAAACAATCCCTACGATTGTTTGCAGAAAATGCAAAAATTCAATTATCCAAAGACGTATTTCAAACTGTACATGTAAATTGGAATTATTCTGGCACTGATCATGAATTTCAATTGAATTACCAGCAGTTAAAAGAATTGGCACAACCCATTATCGACAAAACCATGAAATCGGTGCACCAAGCACTTTCTGACGCTCAAATTTCGGTGAACGAACTTAATGAAGTAATTCTGGTGGGTGGATCTACTCGGTTCCCCGAGATTTATAAAACCTTGTCAGAAGTATTTAAAGGAGTACATATCAACAATCAATTGAATCCAGATGAAGTAGTGGCACTAGGTGCTGCTGTTGAAGCGGATATACTTGCGGGCAATCGTAAGGATATATTATTGCTGGATGTTACCCCATTATCGTTGGGAATTGAAACGGCTGGAGGCCTCATGGATGTTCTCATCCCCCGAAATTCAAAAATTCCATCTCGAGTGGGGCGAGAATATACCACCTCTGTGGATGGACAAATTAACATGAAGATTGCTGTGTATCAAGGTGAACGTGAATTGGTAGCGGAAAATAGAAAACTCGGTGAATTTATTTTAAAAAATATTCCAGCAATGCCTGCTGGTTTACCTAAAATTGAAATACAATTTGCTCTGAATGCGGATGGTATGCTCAAAGTAAAAGCAAAAGAATTGAGAAGTGGGGTAGAGCAAGACGTGGAAATACAGCCTAGTTACGGATTGTCGGATCAACAAGTAGAGGAAATGCTCGTATCTGGACTCACTCATGCCCAATCAGACATTGAATTGCGATTAAATATTGAAGCTCAGAATGAAGCCACACAAATGATTTACACCGCAGAGCGATTTTTGGAAAAGAACAGTGAGTTTTTAACTACAGAAGAAATTCAAGGGTCTAAACAACGAATTGAAACCATAAAAGGTCTATTGGATTCAAACAACCGTCATGAAATATCTAAAGCGGTTGAAACGTTAAATGATTTTACTAAACCATTTGCTGAGCGAGTAATGGATATTGCCATTGCAAAAGCGCTCAAAGGTAACGATATTGCTAATCTATAAAACACGGAATCATGAAATTACGCACTGCCATCGTCTTTTTGTTCTTGGGGATATTCTCAAGTCAAGTAAAAGCACAAGCTGGAAATCAAGAAGATGATTTGAACATAGGATTGAGAATGGGTTTGGGTGCATACTCCTTCTATGGTGGAGAGTTGAAGAATGCAGTTCCAACCATTGGTTATTTGGCGGGATTGTATATCCATGACGATCTGAAAAAAGGAAGATTTCATTACCAAGGGGGATTGGATATTCGTTTTCGAGGGGGGAATTTTACCAATCCATCCAAATTAGATACGGCAAAGAATCAAGCGTATTCAAAAATCAGTATGGTTACCTTAGATATGCCGTTGTCATTATTGATATCTTTAAAACCATCCGAACGACGTGAGGCCCCTTTTTTAGTTTTGGGCGTTACTCCGAGTTATATTTTGAGATCCGTGATGTACGTGGGTCCAGATAAAATTCCGTACAATCATTTTGTAGATCCCAACAACAGCCATGAAGACACCTGGGATAATTTGCCACTTAAGCCATTAGAAGTATTGATGCATATCGGATATCAGCAAAAAATGGAGGATTATGGTTATTCCATTGGGGTTAATTTGGGTGTTTCGGATTTGAATGATAACTTTTTCGTGAAAGGTGTTGCTCCTGTAACAGGTACGGGGAAACGAATAAGTACCTTCTCCATTGAAGCCGCTTTTATTTTTTAATTAAATGGTATTCATTTTTTTATATCCTTTGTTTTTGGGGATGTGATTTCTAAGTAATTTATATAAGCCCATTTTATTTTATAATTTTGCACTGGAATGTCTAAATCCGTAGCACTATATACGTTAGGTTGTAAACTGAATTTTGCTGAGAGCAGTACCATTGCTCAGCAATTAATGAAAAATGGATTTGAACGTAAGGAATTTACGGATGGAGCCGATTTATATGTAATTAATACGTGTTCGGTTACGGATCATGCGGATCGTAAATGCAAAAAGGTAGTAAAGGAAGCGCTCAAATACAACCCCAATGCATACATCGTAGTCGTAGGTTGTTACGCACAATTGAAACCCCAAGAAATTGCTAGTATTCCCGGAGTAGATATGGTTCTTGGAGCCGCCGAAAAGTTCCAATTAATGGATTATTTGCATTCCTTAGAAAAAGAGGAAAAATCGCGTTTGCACAATCAACCCATAAAGGATGTAAACGAGTTCGTGCCTGGCTTTAGCGAAGGAGATCGCACTCGAATGTTTTTAAAAGTACAGGACGGATGCGATTATTTTTGCAGTTTTTGCACCATCCCATTAGCACGAGGAAAATCGCGTAGTTCGGATATCGCTACTACCTTAGAACAAGTTCGTGAAGCTACAGCTAAAGGTGTTCGTGAAGTGGTGTTAACCGGAGTGAACTTGGGTGATTTTGGTGTGAATCACGGACAAAATTTTTATCAACTCGTTCAGGAATTAGACAAAATTGAGGACGTATATCGTTATCGTATTAGTTCAATAGAACCGAATTTGCTTACCGATGAAATTATCGAATTTGTTGCCCAAAGCAAAAAGTTTGTTCCTCATTTTCATATACCCCTACAAAGTGGAAACGATGAAATTTTAACGCGAATGCGTCGAAAGTATGTATCCGACTTATACCGATCTCGTGTGGCTAAAATCAAATCATTGATGCCGGATTGTGCCATAGGCGTTGACGTTATAGTAGGATTTCCAGGAGAAACGCATGAGCATTTCTTAGATACCTATAATTTTATCAACGAATTGGATATAACTTACTTGCACGTTTTTCCATACAGCGAGCGCCCTAATACAACGGCTCGAAAAATGAAAGAACGAATTCCATTGGGTGTTCGGGGAGAGCGTACTACCATGCTACGTACCTTAAGCGACAAGAAGAAACGGGCGTTTTATGAATCACAAATTGGAAAAACACGCGAAGTTTTGTTCGAAAGCGAAGAAAAAGGATCCATGATGAGTGGTTTTACCGATAATTACGTCAAATTAGTAGCCGATTACGATCCTCTGCTGGTCGATACGGTGATTCCTGTCACATTGAATCATGTGGATTCTGAATTCTTAATGCACGGGGTATTTGAAACCGTGGAAATTAAACGTTAATTTGCATTGTGTTTCCCACCTTACGATTTTTTCTATACGATTTGTTTGGGATCGATATCCCATTCCTTGAAATTGTAAACACCTTCGGGTTGTTTGTTGCTTTTGCTATTGCAGCAGCCTATTGGGCCATGCAATCCGAGTTTATTCGCAAAGCAAAATTGGGCATTTTCCCAGTTAAAAAAGTCCAAATTACCGTTGGTGCACCGGCTACAAAAGGAGAGTATATTTCCAATGCTATTTTGGCCTTTTTATTTGGTTATAAAATTGTTTGGTTGGCTGCCAGTGCGGGACCCGATTTTGCCCCGCAAGATCATATTTTTACCGCCGAAGGCAATGTGCTTTTAGGTGTATTATTTGCTGCTTTAAGTGGAGGATATCGATATTATGCAGATCGGAATTTAAGAAAATCCACCCCCCAGACTAAAACCGTTGATTATTCTATTGGCGATGAAATGGGAAACATCACCACGGTAGCTTTGGTTTCTGGATTTTTAGGTGCTAAAGTTTTTCATATTCTAGAAACTCCCGAGAATTTTTCTCTGTCTGCAATCATTTCGCAGCTGTTTACGACCGGTGGATGGACATTCTACGGTGGGTTAATTTGTGGCGCTTTAGGAGTTTTGGTTTACGCCTCTCGAAAAGGGTATTATTGGGTAAACGTGCTGGATGCCGGTGGACCTGCCATGATGTTGTCGTACGGCATTGGTCGTTTTGGTTGCCATTTTGCCGGTGATGGCGATTGGGGAGTAGTTAATACTCATCCCAATTCATTTTTACCCGATTGGGCTTGGGCTTATAAATATCCACACAATGTTTTAGGGAAAGATTATGCAGCCATGGGTATGGAACCGATTCCTGGTTGCGTAGGCGATTATTGTCACCAATTGTCTATGGCCGTTTATCCTACGCCACTTTATGAAGCACTCATGGGATTGGGTTTATTTTATTTGTTGTGGAAGATTTTTCGCTTTAAAGGGGATTCTAAACCCGGACAGTCATTTGCATTTTACATGATTTTTGCTGGATTGGAACGATTTTTAATTGAGTTCATCCGTGAACATGGCGACAGCATTTATCAAATGGGTTCGGTGCATTTTTCGCAAGCACAAATGATTTCGTTGTTGTTGATTTTGGGTGGAGCAGCTTTGTGGTATGCATCCGAACGAAATCTTTATAACATTCATAGGAAATAATACCGAAAGTTCGAGTAATTCACGATATTTATAATTATGCCCAAAATGAAATGGTTGTTTTTAGGTGTTTTCCTTTTTCGGGGGATGCTTTTAAGTGCTCAAAGTAAGGATACGGTTTACGTGGATTTTGAACGCTTAGATCCCGTTGAAGTTTCAGGAAGTATTGATGAAGAAAATGCCCGAAAGTACCAAATATTAAAGCGTAGAGTAAAGAAAACGATGCCTTATGCCAAAATGGCCGCATATAAAATCCGCGCCATGGAAGACCATTTATCAACCATCAAAGGCAAAAAAGAACGTAAAAAATACATCAAACAGTGCGAGGAAAACATTAAAAACATGTACACTCAGCAATTAAAAAATCTCACTGTTGGGGAAGGACAAGTGTTGATGAAGCTTCTTCATCGTGAAACCGGTAAAACATCTTGGGAAATCATGAAGAATTACCGGGGAACCACCGAAGCCCTTTTCTGGCAAGCCTTCGGCAGTATCTGGGGACACAACCTCAAGATGGAATTCGATCCCATTGTGGATTACCAAATCGAGCACATCATCAAATCAGAAGGGTTGGAGTGATGTTTTTTTGTTATTTGTAGATCGATTACTTAAAAATATATTTTTAAATTTCGTTGCTTTTTTTATTTAGTGTGCTATATTTGTAGTGTTGCTACTTAGAAATAAAGTGAAAATTAAAGTACTTGAAATAGCTAATTTGCGAACAGGGCTGTTTGCAAAACCCTTATCGATGGGTGACGTCGTGTATCTGCAATCAAAGCATTTCGACGAACAGGGTAACTTGATTACTATACCTCATGCAGATTTAAATTATTCGGATATTTCGGAAAAGCACTTGCTGGTTCCCGGTGATGTTGTTTTTGCTTCTAAAGGGAGTAAGAATTTTGCTGCTGTTTTTGAAGGAGGAAATTTTGCCGCAGTTGCATCAACTTCATTTTTTGTGATTCGCATAACTGATTCCCGAATCATTCCTGAATACTTAGCATGGTTCCTTAATTATACCAATACTCAAGAATTTATAAAATCACAGGCTAAAGGCACCTCTATGCCATCAATTTCCATCAAAGTGATAGAAAATGTTGAAATACCGTTATTGACTTTTGAAGAACAGCGAATGATGATTCAAATTGCCAAACTAAGAGTTCGCGAAAAGGACATAATTAATCAATTACAAATTCAAAAAGATAAAAAAATTCAAATTCAAATTAGTAAATTACTCAAATAATCATGACTAAAATAAACCAAAAAGACATTAACGACGCAGTTTGGAAAGCTTGTGACACGTTTCGTGGAAGCATAGATCCCAGTGTATATAAGGACTATGTGCTCACTATGCTTTTCTTAAAATATCTTAGTGATGTTCATGATGATAAAATGGACGGATATCTGAAAAAATACAACAATGATATTGATCGTGCAAAACGGTCAATGCAACATGAGCGATTTGTGGTGCCCGAGCACAGTCATTTTAAGTTTTTATATGAAAATAGAAACGAAGCCAATATTGGTGAATTAATTAATATTGCACTCACCGATTTGGAAGAAGCAAATCGCGATAAACTATACAGCGAAGATGGTGCTGGAATTTTCCAGAACATAGATTTTAATAATAGTAAGTTGGGTGAACCGAAGGATAAAAACCAACGATTGAAAACTTTGCTGATTGATTTCAATTCTGAAAAATTGGATTTGCGCCCTTCGCATGTTGGTGGTGCAGATATCATTGGAGGTGCATACGAGTTCCTGATTGCAAACTTTGCTAGTGATGCTGGTAAAAAAGCGGGAGAATTTTACACGCCAAATGAAGTATCTGCTTTATTAGCAAAGTTGACACAAAGCAAACCGGGTTCGCGTATTTGTGATCCCACTTGTGGTTCTGGTTCATTGCTTATCAAAGCCGGAACAGAAGTTGGCTCAGATAATTTTTCTTTATACGGGCAAGAAGCCAATGGAAGTACCTGGGCATTGGCAGTGATGAATATGTTCCTGCATGGATTTGACAACGCCACTATCCGTTGGGGTGACACCATTCGCAATCCTAAATTAAAAGAGGGTGATGCGTTGATGAAGTTTGATACTGTTGTTGCTAATCCTCCTTTCTCATTGGATAAATGGGGAAAGGTGGAAGATAAAGATGGCGATAAGACTACGGTGAGCTATGATCCAGAAAGTGATAAGTACAATCGTTTTTGGAGAGGTGTTCCCCCGAAGAGTAAGGGTGATTGGGCATTTATTAGTCATATGATTGAAACGCTGAATGAGCATGGAAAAGCAGGAGTGGTAGTACCTCACGGTGTATTATTCCGTGGAAGCAGTGAAGGAAAAATCAGAAAAAAGACCGTTGAAGAAAATTTATTGGAAGCTGTTATTGGCTTACCTGCGAACTTGTTCTTTGGAACAGGTATTCCGGCTGCAATCATGGTTTTTAACAAAGCAAAAGCGAGTGAGCATGTATTGTTTATAGATGCCAGTCAGCATTTTGAAAGTGCAAAGAATCAAAACAAATTGCGTGAAAACGATATCGAACACATTGTATCTGCTTACAGAGAATTTGCAAAAGGTAAGATGAAGCCTGGAATAGTAGAAGAGAAATATAGCTATGTGGCAACATTCAATGAGATTGAAGAAAACGATTTCAATTTAAACATCCCTCGTTATGTGGACACTTTTGAAGAAGAAGCGGAGGTTGATATTACTGCGGTTCAAACCGAAATTGAAGGCCTCGAAAGAGAGTTGTTTAAAGTGCAGCAAGAAATTAATCAGTACTTAACTCAATTAATGAAATGATGAATTTGAATGATAATATTCCAAAAGATTGGAATATAAAAGAGCTTAGTAAAATTGTTGATTTTCTTGACGGAAAGAGAAAGCCAATTAAGGATAGTGATAGAAATAAAATGCAAGGCGAATATCCTTATTATGGCGCTTCCGGTATTATTGACTATGTTAACGACTATATTTTTGATGAGGAGTTAATCCTACTAGGTGAAGATGGGGCTAATATAATTAATAGAAATTCACCTTTGGCATTTAGAGTTTCGGGAAAAATTTGGGTAAATAATCATGCTCATGTATTGAAGCCTTTGAATGGTTATGACATAGGCTATATCACTGAATTTTTGGAAAGCATTAAATACGATATGTACAATACTGGAACGGCTCAGCCAAAACTAAACAAAGAAGTTTGTAAGGGAATACCAGTTCTGCTACCTCCACTCCCCGAGCAAAAAGCCATCGCCCAAGTATTAAGCACTACAGATGCCGCTATTCACACAACTGAAAAACTTATTGCCCAAAAAGAACTACGTAAAAAATGGTTAATGCAGCAGCTACTTACTGGGAAGAAAAGATTGAAGGGGTTTGGTAACAAAATTGAGTTTAGGGTTATTGGGCAATACCTAAATGAAGTCTCAGAACGAAACAAGAACTCCAAAGTGTCAAATGTTTTGTCAGTTACAAATTCTCGGGGTTTTATAAATCAATCAGACCAATTTGATCGTTCTGTTGCAAGTGAGGATGCTTCAAATTATAAGATTGTTAGAAAAGGGCAATTTGCATACAATCCATCTCGTGTTAATGTTGGCTCACTTGATCTACTCAGAAATTTTGAAATTGGAATTTTAAGTCCAATGTATGTAGTTTTTGAAACAAATAAAGCTCATTTACTTCCTGAGTATTTCTATTTTCAATTAAAAACTCAATGGTTTTACGGTCATATCCCAATGTTTGTACAAGGTAGTGTAAGAGATAGTCTATCTTTCGATGGGTTATGCTCAATGAAGTTTTTTGTGCCATCACTTGAAGAACAAACCGCAATTACTCAAGTCTTGCAAGCCGCAGATAAAGAAATCAATTTATTAAAAGCAAAAGCTCAAAAATTAAGAGAGTATAAGAAGGGGTTGATGCAGCAATTGTTAACAGGGAAAGTAAGACTCAAAATAAATTAGAGATATGCAATTGAATTTCTTTCCCATTCAATTTGAATTTGAAAAGTTTCAGATTAATTCTGAGCCATATAACGAAGAGCGTCTTGCCGCACTGAGAAATTTACATAATTCAACACATTCATTTTTCAGAAATGGAGATTCAATTTACATATCCAATAAAGATGGCGGCGATAATGTTGCAATTGGAAATTATTCTGAAAAAAGCATATTTGGGGATAACCAAATAACCTCTTCATTGATAAAACATATCTTCTTCAGAACTTTTAAAGACCGCTTCCCTCAGTATACTCCTGTAGATTTTTATCCTTTCCGTTTTTTCTCTGGTAAAGAAGACATTATTAAAAATGCATTACCTGATAATTTGAAGGATAAAATTGGTTACAAAAAGCTCATTGAGGTTCAGTTAAGGTTGACTGAAATTAATGGGGTAAAACGTTTCGGCTTTTTAATAAACATTCGAAGGAATTGGATTTTCAAACTTAGCTGTTATGAGCTTAATGCCGAAGGTTTTGACTTGAAAGGGTTAGATGTTTTGCATGCTGAAACACTACCCGGATTGACCAATATACTTGCACCAAACGAAGAATTTGTTGGGGTATTAAAGGAGGTAATAGGTACTAAGGCAATAATAGAAACAAATGAGGGATCGAAAGAATTTGAATTAAACGAATTGTTTATTCGTAAATCAAAATTCAATATTGGCAAATATCTGACCTTTGCCACTTCACAACAAAAATGCGATGAGATACTAAATATAATCGAGAGTAAACGTTCAGACATTTATAATCCCAAGAATCTGTATGCAGAAATTACCAAAATAGCAGAAAATCTGTTCACTCAAAATGGACAACCTATTCTATTTCAAAACAAAGACAGTTTTTGTTTTACAGTAGATCATAAACCACTTGGTCTTTCTAATACAATTGAGTTAAAAACACCTACGTTTATTTTTGACCATGCTGCCACTAAAACTAATAATTACAATCCGGATGCTGGGTTATCAAATTATGGGCCTTATGACAGTATTACTTTCGATATCAAGACACCTAAAATACTTTGTATTTGCAACAAGCAAAATCGAGGCAACTTTACAAAATTTTTATCCAGTCTTAAAGATGGGCTTCCTCAATCCAAATATTTTCAAAAAGGACTGCAAAAGAAATACGATTTACAAGATGTGGTGTTTGACATTAAGGAAATTCAGGATTATACGTTAAATGAATACCTCAACGCAATTAAAAGTGATGATGATGGCAAACCACATTTAGCCATAATTGAAATTCCGGCAGCTTTTAAAAAATATGATGATCGCAAAAATCCATACTTTGCAATAAAAGCAAAACTGCTATCGCTCGAAATACCAGTTCAATATATCACGACTGAAATTGTAAAAAATCACAATGAATACATTTTAAACTCTCTCGCATTACAACTTTATGCAAAACTCGGCGGTATTCCGTGGGTGTTACCTTCGCAGCGTTCCGTTGATAGAGAAATCGTAATCGGTATCGGACACAGTTGGCTTAGGAATAATCAATATGCAGGAGCCGAACAAAACAGAGTGGTTGGTATTACAACTTTTCTTTCAGGAGATGGTCAATATTTACTATCAGATAAGGTAAAGGAAGTAGCTTTTGATGACTACTTTTCTGAACTACTCAAAAGCCTCAGAACTTCAATTGAAAAGC
Source organism: Chitinophaga pinensis (assembly GCA_945890895.1). Taxonomy (GTDB): domain Bacteria; phylum Bacteroidota; class Bacteroidia; order NS11-12g; family UBA955; genus VMCP01. The sequence continues at coordinate 74,937 of CAMDDG010000004.1, forward strand.
TATCCTCAGAATATGGTTGGGCTGAAGGTGACACAGTGCTTTTGATTTTTCACATATTTAAACCCATCAAAAACACTGAGTTTGATGTAATCAGTCAATTAGTGAAAGAAATATCTCGATTCAAGATAAAGTTTGCTTTTGTTACTATAAGCCAAATACACCCTACAATGCTGTTTGATATAAATCAACATGGCGTGCAGAAGTACGGAAGTAGAAATTTAATTGGAGCATATATTCCGAATAGGGCTTCAAATGTTTTTTTAGATTCTGAAACATGCATAGTTCAAATGTTGGGAGCTAATGAATTAAAAACCACTAAGCAAGGGATGAGTAAGCCCATACAGATAAAAATTCGCACACCACAAGGCAACTATGATAATAATGGTTTAAATGAAATGATTTTTCATGATTTGAGCTATATCACTCAGCAGATATTTTCATTTACTTATTTGTCATGGAGAAGTTTTTTGCCAGGAGAAGAACCTGCCACTATGAAATATTCTAACCTTATTTCTCGCTTACTTGGTAAGATGAGAAATATTCCCGGTTGGAATGCAGATAACTTAAACTATGGATTAAAAAGAAAAAAATGGTTTCTATAGAAAACAAAATTCGTTATCTAAATAGTATTAGTGAAAGCCCTAAACTATCAGCAGTAAGCCAATTGCTAAATGGAAAACCTATAGCTCATCCAAACAATTTGGATTTGAGCGAAACCGATGAAATATATTTTAGAATTATTTTAGCAATACAAGCTAACGATAAATCAGAATTCGAAAAATATTATAATAAAAAGAGCAAGAGTAATCCCAATAAAGAATCTCCTGCCCCTTTCGTAAATGATGATTTTCTGATATTCTCAATTATTCTGGGTGTCAAAAAATTTAACATTGACAAAAGTTGGATTAAAAATATCGTTTCGATTAGGAGTAAAAGTTCGATAACAACAACTTTTAGCAATCTTATAGCTGAAAATTATTACAGTACATTAAATCTGCCTGAAATAGTACTAATGTATTTGCAGCAAATCGATCAACAACTTATTACAAACGAATTTCTTAATTCTACTTTTAGATCAATAAATGAAAATACATTATTGTTTGAAGGTAAAAGTGATTTTCAAATATTATGTGCAATCCATTCGTATAATTCAATAATTCAGCTCAAAGAAGCGCCTCCTGGAAGCGAACAACATTTAATGAAATTATTTGATGAAAGCTTTATTAGAAGAACAAAAGTGCTTTCTTGGTTATTACAGCTGGGATTGTTGTTTGGGGTATTCTTTTGTCTTTTTAAGTTGCCTGTATTTTCTCCAGAAATAATAAAAAAAATTGAAGAGTACGGGTATGTTTTTAATCTATTTGGTGCAATAGGAATTACATTACTAGGAGATCAATGGGGCATTATAAAGAGAAAAAGACATGAGTTAATAATGGTTTTTTTTGGTTATCCTAACGAGCTTATTAAAATAAAAAATAATAAAAATTATGGCATATAAAATTCCGCAACTCCCTTTGGGCTTGGATATAGAATCTAAAGCCATTTTGAAAAAATCGGCTTCCGCTCGTAGTGCATTGGCAGAAATGAAGGGTGCAGCTTTGAGCATTCCAAATGAAAGTATACTTATTAGTACGCTTTCATTGCAGGAAGCCAAAGACAGTTCTGCAATTGAGAACATTATAACTACACATGATGAATTGTATCAAGGCGATTATTTGAAGAAGGAGTTTAAATCCATAGCCTCGAAGGAAGTGCACAACTATGCAGAAGCTTTGCGTTGGGGGTTTGAAACGGTTAGGAGCAAAGGGATTTTGATTAATAACCACATCATTCAAATGCAAGCAAAGCTTGAGGAAAATGATGCCGGCTTTAGAAAAGTGCCAGGTACAGAATTAAAAAACGAACAGACTGGAGAAATCGTTTATACACCACCACAAACCCATGAAGAAGTAGTTGCTTTCATGAGCAATTTGGAAAAGTTTATTAATGACAATGAACTGTGCGATTGGGATCCTTTGGTAAAAATGGCAATTATCCATCATCAGTTTGAAAGCATCCATCCATTTTATGATGGAAATGGTAGAACAGGTAGAATTATCAATATACTGTACTTGGTTAAGGAAGGGTTGTTGAATTTACCAATTCTCTACCTGAGCCGTTATATCAACCAAAACAAAGGAGACTATTATCGCCTTCTGCAAAAAGTACGAACGCAAAATGCCTGGGATGAATGGGTGCTTTATATTTTGGATGGTGTGGAACAAACGTCATTGCAAACCATTAAAATCATTGAAGGGATTAAGGTTTTGATGCTGAAACATAAGAAAAAAATTAGAGAGAATACTAAGTTTTACAGTCAGGATTTAATCAACAACCTATTTAAACATCCTTATACAAAAATTGATTTTGTAATGGCTGATTTGGAGGTTAGTCGCTTAACGGCCACCAAGTATTTAGATGAGCTTGAGCAAATTGGCATTGTGCAAAAAGTGAAGTTGGGCAGGGATAATTATTACATTAATACCGATCTCTACAATCTGCTATCAAACGTGAATCAAATCAAACATGTATAGAAAATGAATCTTTCCTATACATGTTTTTGGTACATGTATAGGGTAAAATAGTTAAGTACAACACCTACAAAGTGAAAAAAGCGCAAAATATTAGTTCGAAATTGGACTCAGTTAAAGAAAAAAGGCAAAAACTATACATATCAGGTTCAACGTGTATAGAAAAAAGCACTTTCTTATACATGACAATTGAAAAAAAAGAATGTAATGGACAAACCAAGTTTTAAAGAAGATCATATTAGCCAGATACCGGCATTACAAATGCTTGTAAAATTGGGGTATACCTATTTGAGTCCAGCAGAAGCTGAGCGCTTAAGGGGTGGTAAAAGCACCAACGTCATTCTGGAAGATGTGTTGAAAAAACAACTTAAAGAAATTAATAGCATAAAAGTAAGCGCTCAAAAGACAAGTTGGTTTACAGATGAGAATATTGATCGAGGAGTTTTGGCTTTGAAGAATTTGCCAATGAATGAGGGATATATAGCGGCTTGTGAAAAGGCCTATAATCTCCTTACCCTTGGTCAAGCATTAGAACAAAGCGTGGATGGTGATAAAAAGAGTTTCACTTTGCAATATATTGATTGGAAAAATATCAATAACAATGTTTTTCATGTGACGGAAGAGTACAGCGTAATGCGCAGTACTAGTAAAGATCATTATCGTCCGGATATAGTCTTGTTTGTAAATGGAATTCCTCTGTGCATCATTGAGTGCAAACGTCCGGATATGAAGGATCCTCTGAAACAAGCAATAAGTCAACATTTGCGTAATCAGCAAGAAGATGGAATTCGAAGTTTGTACGTTTATACTCAATTAACATTGAGTATTGCTTCTCAAGATGCCGCTTATGCTACCAATGCTACTCCCGAAAAGTTTTGGGCTAAATGGCAAGAGAAATTTGAAGATTCAACAGAAGAACTAGCATATAAAAGTAAACTTGAAAGCATCAAGAATGAGCCACTTACTGCATCTATTTCAGATCAAATGTTTTCCGATCGGTTTAAGTATGTGCGCAGATATTTTGAGGCCTTACAGAGTAACCAAGTATTACCTACGGCACAGGATGAATATTTGTATGGATTGTGTCGTCCAGAGCGTATAATGGATTTCGTTTTTAATTATGTGTTGTTTGATAACGGAGAAAAAAAGGTAGCAAGGTATCAACAGTTTTTTGCCATCAAGAAATCCATGAAACGGATTAAAAATATTGAGCAAGGAAAACGCAGCGGAGGGGTTATTTGGCACACTCAGGGAAGTGGGAAATCATTAACCATGGTTATGCTAGCACAAGCGATTGCCATGGATTCCAGTATTCGCAATCCTAAAATTGTATTGGTAACCGATCGTACAGATTTGGATGACCAGATTACAAAAACGTTTCGGAAATGTGGCCGTTTTGTTGAGAATGCCACAACAGGACAGCGTCTAGTAGAATTATTAGAGAGCAAAAGTGACGCTGTAGTAACCACTATTATTAACAAGTTCGTTGCGGCAGTTAAGAAAATTAGTAAGCCACTTGAAAGCCACGATATATTTGTTTTAGTTGACGAAGGACATAGGACACAGCATGGAACTTTTAATATAGATATGCAAAAGACTTTGCCAAACGCCTGTTTTATAGCAATGACTGGAACACCCTTATTTAAAAAGGACAAAAGTACAGCGTTAAAATTCGGTGGTATGATTGATGCATATACAGTTGATCAAGCCGTTAAAGACAAAGCGGTTGTTCCGTTGCTTTATGAAGGAAGATTAGCTTTACAAAATGTGAATGATAGTCCGTTGGATACTTTTTTTGGGATGGTTTCAGAGCCACTTACTGAATATCAAATAGCAGATATCAAGAAAAAATTTGCTAGATACGATCATTTGAATTCTGCCGAACAAAAAATGAGAATGATTGCATGGGATATAAGCTTTCATTTTCGTGGCAATTGGCAAGGCAAAACTCCATTCAAGGGTCAATTGGTTTGTGATAAAAAAATAAATGCTATCAAGTATAAAGAGTATCTTGATGAAATTGGAATTGTGAGTAGCGAGGTGTTGATTTCCTCAATAGATGAAAGAGAAGGGGAGGATAGTGCGTATGTAAAATCGGGTGAAAAAGAGAACCAATTTTGGAAAAAAATGATGGACGAGCATGGAAATGCTAAAAGCTATGAAAAGAATATCATTAATAGATTCAAAAACCAGAAAGACCCTGAGATAATAATTGTAGTTGATAAATTATTAACGGGCTTTGATGAACCAAAAAATACAGTACTTTATTTGACTCGTAATCTTCAGGGACATAAATTATTACAAGCAATTGCTCGAGTGAATCGACTATATCCAGATAAAGAATTTGGTTATATTATTGATTATTATGGAGTAATTGAGAATTTGGATGATGCTTTACAAGTTTATTCCTCATTGGAAGAATTTGACAATGAAGATCTAATTGGAACATTAACAAATATTGATGAAGAAGTCGATAAACTTCCACAAAAACACGCTGAGGTTTGGGATTTATTTAAAACTGTTTCCAACAAAAGAGATGTAGAAGCTTATCAACTCGTTTTGAAAGATGAGGCCGTTCGAGTGGTTTTTTATGATAGGCTTGCAGCATTTGCTAAATGTTTAAAATTAGCTTTAGCTTCGATTCATTTTCACAAAAAAACGGATGAAAAAATCATCAATCGATACAAAGAGGATCTTACAATGTTTTTGAAATTACGCTTGGCTGTTGTGGAGAGATATAGTGATGAAATTGATTACAAGCAATACGAAGGACAAATCCAAAAGTTAATAGATACTCACATAACGACCGAAAAAATTGAAACAATAATTGAGTTAGTCAATATTTTCGATCGGGAGAAATTTCAAAAGGAAATTGAGAATACCGCAGGGAAGGCTGCAAAAGCAGATAAAATTGCTAGCCGTACAGCTAAACATATTACGGAAAAAATGGATGAAGATCCCGCATTTTACAAGAAGTTTTCTCAATTGTTAAAAGAAACTATTGCTGATTATGAGGCCAAAAGAATTTCAGAAGCGCAGTATTTGATTAATGTTCAGGAGATCATGGATCATGTCTTGACTCGAACAGATAATGAAATACCTGAATTATTATTAGGAAAGGAAGAAGCAAAGGCATTTTTTGGAATATCTAAAGCCATCCTTTCAGAAATAAATTCCAATTCGGAATTAATTCAGGAAATGGCAATTCAGGGAGCTTTAAATATTGACACAATAATTAGAAATTCTGTTTTTGATATAGTCAGTAACAAACCGGTTGTGGATTGGCAAAGCAAATCGAATATTACAGGTAAACTTTTGATTGATATTGGGGATTATCTTATCGATGAAGTTCGTGACAAGTATAATATTGATTTGAGTTTTGGAGATATGGATAGAATTGCTGAAGAATGTATTGAAGTCGCTAAATTGAGATATAAATGATTAAACGGAAGTTACATTTTGGTTCAATAGTAATAGATTATGGTCTTCAATATTCAAATCGAAAATCTTTAGGAATTACAGTTACACCCGAAATGTCAGTGATTGTTTCTTCGCCGCAAGGAGCTGATTTAGAATTGATAGAGGCAAAATTAATAAAACGAGCTCCTTGGATTATTCGCAACTTGAGTTACTTTTTGTCATTCCATCCCAAAACGCCCCAAAGAAAATATGTAAGTGGCGAAACTCATTTATATTTAGGTCGTCAATATTTGATGAAAATATTAGAGAGCGAAAAAGAATTCGTCAAATTAAATGGTAAGTACTTAGTAGTTGGTGCTTTAAATCCTGCCAGAGCAAAAGCCTTAGTTGAAAACTGGTATGTTGAACAAGCAAGAATAAAACTTAAAAAAATAGCCACTCCTTTAATTGAAAATTTTAAAAAGTATCAAGTTCAACCTACTTCATTAGAAATTCGTTCAATGACTAAACGATGGGGTAGCTGCACTGCCGAAGGGAAAATTATTTTGAACCCAGAATTGATTAAAGCTCCAAAAGGATCAATAGAATATGTGATAATTCATGAGCTATGTCATTTAATTCATCATGATCATACCAGGAAATTCTTTGATTTACAATCCAAAGAAATGAAAGACTGGGAAAAATGGAAGAATAAATTGGAAACACTCTTAGTCTGAATTTGAAAACAGAAATCAAAAAAAAGGATCTATTTCCTCAAAAAACTTACGAGCAATATCGGAGCGCCCAAAATGGAAATGATGGGGTTGACTTGTAAAACGGTATCTGGTATTAAGCGGTGTGCCAAAGCATCCGAGAAAACGCAAATTAGCATCCCCCAAAGCAAAGAATTTACAATGATTTTAGGATGGGAATCAGTGTTTAATGTGCGCTTAGCCAAGTGGGGTGCAATGATCCCAACAAATGCAATTGGGCCTGCAAAAGCAGTTGAAAGTGCAGATAGGATCGCTGTGAAAAGTA
>CAMDDG010000005.1 GCA_945890895.1 Chitinophaga pinensis
ACATCAATGGTTCGGTGATTTGGTAACATGTGGTTCTTGGAATGATTTATGGTTAAACGAAGGATTTGCAACTTATTTGACTTCTGTTGCCTATGAATATATTTATGATAAAAATACCTTTAGAGATAAAATGCGCGGCACGCGTGCCGATATTACCGCTGATCCCAATGGTTCAGTTAAACCCAAGGATACATCTTCGGTAAATCAATTATTTAATGGAAGGCTAACGTATCGCAAAGGTGCTTGGTTGTTACACATGTTGCGTGTTCGATTAGGTGATTCTTTGTTTTTCGAGGGATGTAGGCAATATTTGATATCTCGTAAAGCCAATGGATTTGCAACAACTGATCAATTTAGAGTTGTTATGGAATCCGTTTCTGGTTCGGATTTGCGTGAGTTCTTCAAGCAATGGTATGAAGGTGATGGTTTTCCTAATTTGAAAATAAATTGGGAACAAAAAGGAAGTATTCTAAAAGTAAAAATTGAACAAACACCCTCAAATCCATCCGTACCATTTTGGAAAATTACCGTACCTATTTTGTTCTCAAATAAATTAACGGGACAGCAAGAATTGAAATTTTTTACTCCTCAGAAACTAACTGAAGAATATGTTCTGAACATGATGTTTGATGTAGATACGGCTATTTTTGACCCACAGGTTACCGTTTTGGCTAAAGCGGCAATCGGCGGAATGAATTTAGGTAAGATACAAGAAGATCCCGTTTTTGTATTTCCTAATCCATCCAACGGCGAAATAATTAATGTAATGTCAAGAAATCCAGATATTTTAAGTTTGGAGATTGTTTCTTTATTGGGTCAAACCGTTCAAAGTTCAAACTTTAATTTTAATGCTGTTCAAAACGTTACAATGGATGTAAGTTCTTTGTCAACCGGCACGTACATTGTTAGAATTTTTACCGATAACAAAGTATATTTGAAAAAGTGGATTAAGTCCGAAAAACTATGAAAAAATATTCTATTTTAACTTTAATAGCCGTTTTAGGCATATTGGGCTTGTCGTCGTGCGAAAAAAAACCCATTGACCCTCCTGCAAATAATGAACCCCTAGAATTGACATTGAATTGGGTAGGATTGATCAATGGGAAGGACTTACCCGCATTAGGAACAAATACATTTTCACCAAAATCTTCGGGTGAATTAATCGATATCACGAATTGGGCGTTTATTGTTTCACATTTGGCGTTAATTAAAGATGATGGTGATACGGTTTTATTGGGTGATGGTTATCAGTGGATCAGCCCAAGAGGAAAAAGAACTCAATTCACATATAAAGGTATTCCTTCTGGAAACTATAAGGGTATTTCTTTTATGATTGGTTTGGATTCGGCGGTTAATCATGGAGACCCAAATAAGTGGCCCGCAGATCATCCATTGAACCCGAATTTAAATGGTATGCATTGGGGATGGTCAGGGGGTTATATATTCCAGGCCTTGGATGGTTTGTTTAAAGATACGGCTGCTGGAAGTTCTTCAAAAGGATTTAGCTTCCATACTGCAACCATGCCTTTGGTGAGAAATTATGAATTGCCATTTTCTTTTAGTATTGAAAAATCGTCAAAAACAGCTACAATTAATATGCATGCAGAACGTTTCTTTAGCTTTCCAAACAATATTGCTTTAAAGACAAAGTCCGTTTCTCATTCGGAAGGAACTTTGGAATTTCAATTGATGGAAAAGATATTGGAAAATATGCAAGGTGGGGTATTCGAGTTGGCGGATGTAAAATGATGCATCCAAAAAATTGAATTATTAAAAATTAAACCAAATTGTGTAGTCCAATATATTTCTATTTAATTCTTCACAATTGAATGATATTGTTGTTGTTGAATGTTGAGATAAATTGGGCGATTCACATTGTGACTAAAGTCATTGTTTGAATCATAATGTAGTTTTATATTAGACTCTAAATTGAAATAAAATGGAGATTATAAAAAAGAAATTACTTTTTAGTAAATTATGGTTGTTTTTATCCATAAGTCTTTTATTGTTCTCCTGTAGAGAAGAGGAAGATCCATCCAAAAACAACCATATTTACAAACCAACCGCCGTTAGTCCTTCAGAAATATTCCCAACTGAATTTGGCATGCCGCCATTACCTGCAGATAACCCATTCACAGTTGAAGGAATTTATTTGGGAAGGATGTTGTTTTATGATCCCATTCTTTCCATCGATTCCAGTATAAGTTGCAGCTCATGTCATATACAGGAATTTGCATTTGCAGATCCGCAGAAACTGAGCACAGGTGTATTTGGATTGAAAACGGGTAGAAATGCACCGAGTTTATTCAATATGGCGTATTCTCGTAAGTTTTTTTGGGATGCCCGTGTGAATACATTGAGAGATTTGGTTTTTGAGCCCATTCAAGCGCATAATGAAATGGCAATGACTTTGCCTCTGTTGGAAACCCGTTTGCGCCGAAATCAGAAGTATATCGATTATTTTAACAAAGCATTTAACACAGAACCCAACTTGTTGGATATGTCGAAAGCGATGGAGCAATTTTTATTGTCTATTGTTAGCAAAGATTCGCGATTTAATCAATTTTTTCCGGGAACGAATTCTCATCTATTGAATGCCTCTGAATTGCGTGGGGCTTTCATTTTTAATGGTTTAGTGGATTTTGATGCTCAAGGAAAAACAAAAGGGGCAGACTGTTTCCATTGTCATGGAGGAGAAATGGCACAACAACAAAATCCGTTGATGGGAGGGATTGCTTCTAATGGTTTACCAGGTGCTGTAGTGGATAAAGGAGTTGGTGGAATAACCAATCGCTCACAGGATTTAGGAACGTTTAAGGCTCCTTCATTGCTCAATATAGCATTGACTGCTCCCTATATGCACGATGGAAGATTTAATACATTGGAAGAGGTGGTTGAGCATTATTCAACGGGTGTAAATTACGATCATCCAAATATCCATCCTCAAATGAGTGCTCATGGGGGTATACAGTTGAATTTATCTCAAGAACAAAAAGATGACCTATTGGCTTATTTGAGAACAATGACGGATTTTACCTTTATTTCGAATCCTGCATACAGTAACCCGTTCAAATAGGTTCATTCTACTTGGATTTCCACGCTATCTGCCACCAATATAACTCTGCTAAAATTATAGTTTATTCGTAGCAAGTTGTATTGACCAGAATTATCAATATCCTAAAACAGGTCTGAGCCATCTTTCCATTTCGGAGATGTCCATTTTCTTGCGTCGTGCATAGTCTTCGAGCTGATCTTTTTGAATTTTCCCTAATCCGAAGTATTTCGATTCCGGATGAGCAAAGAACCAACCACTAACACTTGAAGCTGGCCACATAGCCATACTTTCTGTTAATTCAATTGACGTGTCGTAATGTTTGTTCAAAAGTTCGAATAAGAATTTCTTTTCTGTATGATCTGGACAAGCAGGATAACCGGGAGCAGGGCGGATACCTTGGTAATTTTCGCGAATTAATTCTTCAACACTGAGTTGTTCTTCGGGTGAATATCCCCAAAAATCTTTACGTACTAATTCATGTAAGTATTCTGCATATGCTTCCGCCAGTCGATCGGCCAATGCTTTTGCCAATATGCTATTGTAATCGTCGTGATTTTGATCAAAATGAGAAACAATTTTATCCAAACCAATTCCCGAGGTAACAGCAAAACCACCGAGGTAGTCAATATGGTCGGGATTTAGGTAATCTGCTAATGACAAATTGGGCACACCTATCGACATTTTACGTTGTTGACGCAGGAAGTGGAAATTCCCCAAATGCTGTGTGGCGTTCTCATCTGAATAAACACCGCAGTCATCATGACATCGGCGTACAGGTAAAATAAAGAATGTGGCTTTACACTCAATGGAATTTGTGGATTCCCAATATTCTAACATTTCCACAGCATCGTTATACAACTTTTTTGATTCTTCCCCAACAAAAGGATCTTGGAAAATATCGGGATATTTACCTTTCAATTCCCAAGTTTGGAAGAAGGGTGTCCAGTCGATATAATTTTTTAAAGTTGAGATTCCAATATTTGTAATTTGGTGAAATCCAATTTGTTTAGGCTTATGGATCTGACCGTCAAAGTTCCATTTATTTTTGTACGCTTCTTCGTAAGGAATCAAATCTTTTGCGGCTTGACGTTTAGCGTGATTTTCAGCTAACTCAGTATATTCGTCGTTTAGTTTTTTTGCAAAATCGTTATAGGTATCAGGGTTGAGAAGCTGACCTGCAACGGGCACAGAACGGCTAGCATCTGTAACATGGATTACAGGATACTGATAATTCGGGGCTATTTTTACAGCAGTATGAACACGAGAGGTTGTAGCACCGCCAATAAGAAGAGGTTGCTTCATTCCTAAACGTTGCATTTCAGAAGCTACATGCACCATTTCATCGAGTGAAGGGGTAATCAATCCACTGAGACCAATTATATCAGCACCCCATTCTCGGGCGCGAGCTAAAATTTTATCAGCGGGCACCATAACTCCCATATCTTCTATTTCGTAATTATTGCAGGCAAGCACAACCCCTACAATATTTTTACCGATATCGTGAACATCGCCTTTTACGGTTGCAAGAAGAATTTTACCTTGAGTTCTGCTTTCGGTGGATTGAGCTTTTTGAGCTTCTAAGAATGGCTGAAGATACGCCACGGATTTTTTCATTACGCGAGCACTTTTTACTACTTGAGGTAAAAACATCTTACCTTCTCCAAAAAGATCACCTACATAGTTCATACCGGCCATTAAAGGGCCTTCAATAACTCCTAATGGATCCTGTAATTTATCTAATGCTTCTTGGGTGTCGAGATCAATAAATTCAGTAATACCTTTAACTAAGCTATGTTTTAAACGGTCTTCAACGGGTAAATTTCGCCATTCTTGGGTTTCAACTTTATCGGCTTTTTTACTTTTTACCGTTTCTGCATAATTGATTAAATTCTCTGTAGCATCGAGACGACGATTTAATAGAACGTCTTCAATTTTTTCGAGAAGTTCTTTGGGGATTTCTTCATAAACGTCGATCATTCCAGCATTAACGATTCCCATATCCAAACCTGCTTTTATCGCATGATATAAGAATGCTGAGTGCATGGCTTCGCGTACGGCATTGTTTCCCCGGAAAGAGAAAGAAATATTGGATATACCTCCCGAAACTTTGGCGCCGGGAAGATTTTGCTTAATCCAACGGGTGGCTTCTATAAAATCTACGGCATAATTATTATGTTCATCAATTCCCGTACCTACGGTAAGAATATTTGGATCGAAAATGATGTCTTGGGAATTGAAACGAACTTGATTAACCAAGATATCGTAGCTCCGCTTGCAAACTTCAATTTTACGTTGGAAGTTATCTGCTTGACCTACTTCATCAAAAGCCATAACTACCACTGCGGCTCCGTATCGTTTAACTAATTTGGCTTTTCGAATGAATTCTGTTTCTCCGTCTTTTAACGAGATGGAATTTACAATGCCTTTTCCTTGCAGGCACTTCAAGCCGGCTTCAAGTACTTCCCATTTCGATGAGTCCAGCATGATGGGAACTCGAGCAATATCGGGTTCGGAAGCAATGAGATTGAGAAAGGTGGTCATGGCTTTCACACCATCGAGCATCCCTTCATCCATGTTGATATCAATGATCTGTGCACCGTTTTCTACTTGTTGACGAGCAACATCCAACGCAGCGTTGTAATCGCCGTTTAATATCAATTTTGCAAATGCCTTGCTACCAGTAACATTTGTACGTTCACCAATATTAACAAAATTGGTAGTATTGGTAAGAGTGAATGATTCTAATCCACTTAATCTTAACAAATTGGGAATGGTGTGGGTTTGCATATTGGGAAATTGCCTAAAAATTTTAAAGAACTCGAGAAATTATATAGAATTAATTTAATAAATACGATTTTAATCAAAGATAAATTCAACAATTGTAACCTTTAAATAATTACAATAATGATGGCCAGCGTTGTGGATCTACTTCGTGCATCATTTGGTATATAGCATTGAAAATGTCGTCTACAGATGGTTTAGAGAAGTAGTCACCATCACTTGAATATGCAGGTCTATGTGCTTTTGAAGTCAAAGTTAATGGTGCTGAATCTAAATAGCGGTACCCATTTTGGATTTCCAATATTTGTTGCAGAATATAAGCACTTGCACCGCCAGGTACGTCTTCATCTAAAACGACCAAACGGTTGGTATTTTTCACACTTTCAACGATGGTGTGTTTGATATCAAATGGCAATAAAGTTTGTGCGTCGATAAGTTCTACTCGAATTCCTACCTCAGCCAGTTGATCTACTGCATCTGATGCTAATTTGCAGTTAGAACCATAGGTAACCAAGGTAACATCTTCTCCAAAACGCAACACTTCTGGAACGCCCAACGGAACGGTGAATTCACCGATGTTTTTAGGCATTTTTTCCTTACTTCTGTATCCATTTAGACATTCAACCACCAATGCAGGTTCGTCGCTTCTTAATAAAGTATTATACATACCAGCAGCTTGTGTCATATTTCTTGGAACACAAACATACATACCTCGAACAGCATTGATTATCATTCCCATAGGAGAACCGGAATGCCAAATACCTTCTAATCTATGTCCACGTGTACGAACAATGACGGGAGATTTTTGTCCCCCTTTTGTACGGTATTGCAAAGTGGCTAAATCATCGCTCATTGGCTCTAGGGCATACAATAAGTAGTCCAGGTATTGTATTTCAGCAATAGGACGAAGCCCTCTCATGGCAGCACCAATACCTTCTCCCAAAATACTCCATTCTCGAATTCCTTTGTCAGTTACACGTAATTCACCAAATTTCTCTTGTAATCCGGAGAAACCTTGGTTAACGTCGCCAATTTTACCTACATCTTCTCCGAATGCAAAAATACGAGGATCACGATCCATGTTTGCTTCGAAACATGCACGAACCACCATAAATCCATCGGTAACTTCATCGGTAAATTCTGCAGGGATGATAGATGCATTCAATGCATTTTCCGTACTTTGACTATGCAAATGTGATGAATATCGGTCGTGATTGTCGTTTAAGAATTTCTGGTAGTAATCTAAAAGGGGCTGTCGTTGAGCGGGCGTGCAATTCAATGTACTTCGAAGTGATTTATTGATGGCATTCCCTAAATCTCTGCGAATCGGATCGGAAATTTGCAATAAGTCATTTTTTATTGAACTTAGCGCTTCAGGCGCTACTTGTAAGGAGATTAACGATTGAAGCACAACTGCGAATTCTTGAATATCAGTTTTGATTTCTGAGGTGAAATCAATCCAAGCTTGTTTTTGCATTATTTTAACGTCATCGATCGCCGATTTTTCCAATGCATCCAAATCTGAATCAGTGGAAATCTGGTTTTCGATGATCCATTTTCTCATTTGAGCTATGCAATCGAATTCAGTTTCCCAGGTTAAGCGATCTTTGGACTTATAACGCTCATGGCTTCCACTGGTAGAATGGCCCTGAGGCTGGGTAACTTCGGTAACATGAACCAAAACAGGAGTATGTTTAGTGCGGCATACTTCAGCAGCTTGTTTGTAAACGTTGCATAATTCTGGATAATTCCATCCTCTAGCCGTGAAAATTTCCATTCCAACACCCTGGTCGTTGGTTTGAAAACCCGACATAATAGCGGAGATGGATTCTTTAGCTGTTTGGTATTTTGCTGGTACAGAAATTCCGTATCCGTCATCCCAAACACTCATAAGCATTGGAACTTGCATTACGCAAGCAGCATTCATAACTTCCCAAAAAACACCCTCAGAAGTAGATGCGTTACCAATGGTTCCAAATGCAATTTCATTTCCCTTATTGGAGAATTGAGTTAATGCGTGTAATTCGGGGTTTTCTTTATATAATTTAGACGCTAATGCTAAACCCAACAATCGCGGCATTTGACCTGCAGTGGGAGAAATATCGGCACTTACATTGTATTTATCGGTTTGACTTAACCAATTTCCTTGATCGTCTAGGAAACGTGTAGCGTAATGACCATTCATACTACGACCCCCTGAAGCAGGTTCTTTTTCTACGTTGGTATGAGCGTAGAGTTGAGCAAAGAATTTTTGAACATCTGAAAGTCCTTTTGCGAACATAAAAGTTTGGTCGCGATAATAACCACTTCTCCAATCACCGTGTTCGAATACTTTGGCCATAGCGATTTGAGCAACTTCTTTACCATCCCCAAAAATTCCAAATTTTGCTTTACCCGTTAGTACTTCTTTGCGTCCAATTAACGATGCCTGTCGGCTTTGGAATGCAATTTTATAATCGTTTAATACCTGAGCAATGAACTCTTCTTTGGTTAGTTCTTCTGATTTATTTGCCACAACTTGCATTACTGCAAAGATACGTAACTTTGAAAGAATGTTTGGAAGCCTACTTTAAGGAATTATTTCTATTTACCGAGAATTTATAAAGTATTGAAAATCAAACCTTAAAAACATTAATTGCACAAATTTTGTTGTGTTTAAATCGTTGTTTCAATTAAATAAGAGTTAGAAGATATGCCGGATTTTGAGTTAGTGTCGCCATTTCAGCCAACGGGAGATCAACCTGAGGCCATTCGTCAATTAGTAGAAGGAATAAATAACGGACATCCAGTTCAGACTCTTTTGGGGGTAACGGGATCAGGAAAAACATTTACAGTAGCTAATGTTATTCAACAAACTCAGAGACCCGTTTTAGTGTTGAGTCATAATAAAACTTTGGTGGCTCAGTTATATGGCGAGTTTAAACAGTTTTTCCCAAACAATGCGGTTGAGTATTTTGTGAGTTATTATGATTATTATCAACCAGAAGCGTTCATTCCAACAACAAACACCTACATTGAAAAGGATTTAAATATTAATGATGAAATTGAAAAATTGCGTTTAAAAACGGTTTCAACTTTGTTATCGGGGCGACGAGATGTTATTGTTGTAGCCAGTGTTAGCTGCATTTATGGAGCTGGTAACCCTTCGGACTATGAAAATACCATCATTCGCTTGAATGAAGGAATGAGAATGTCTCGCCAACAACTGCTTTACCGGTTGGTGGAAAGTTTATACAGCAGAACTACCATGGAATTTAAACGGGGAACCTTCCGTGTAAAAGGCGATACCGTTGATGTTCATCTGGCTTACAATGATTTTGCATATCGGATTTCTTTTTTTGGGGATGAAATTGAGGAGATTTATAGTTTTGAACCTGAAACAGGAAGAAAAATTGATGCTTTGATGGATTGTGCCATTTATCCGGCTCAGATTTATGTTTCTCCAAGAGATCGTCTGGAAAAAGTAATCTATGAAATTCAAGATGATTTGGTACTTCAAATGGACTTTTTTATTCAACAGGGACGACATTTAGAAGCGAAACGATTGGAAGAACGCGTCAATTTTGATTTGGAAATGATTCGGGAATTGGGATATTGCAATGGTATTGAAAACTATTCTCGATATTTTGACCGCAGAAAACCCGGAGAGCGACCATTCTGTTTATTGGATTATTTCCCCAAAGATTATTTGTTGGTTGTAGATGAAAGTCATGTTACTATGCCTCAGATTCGTGCCATGTATGGTGGTGACAGAAGTCGTAAAATAAATTTGGTTGAATACGGTTTTCGCTTACCTGCTGCATTAGATAATCGACCTTTACAATTTGAAGAATTTCAGAATATGGTGAATCAAACCATTTATGTGAGTGCCACACCTACTGATTTTGAGATAAGAGAATCCGAAGGAGTGGTAGTAGAACAATTAATACGACCTACAGGTTTATTGGATCCAATTATTGAAGTAAGACCCCTAGATACTCAGGTAGATGATTTAATTGGGGAGATTGACGAACGAGTGGCAATGGGCGATCGTGTGTTAGTAACTACCTTAACCAAACGGATGGCCGAAGAATTGACCAAGTATTTGGCGAAATTGGGCATAAAAGTGGGATATATTCACTCAGAAGTTAAAACTTTGGATCGGGTTGAAATCTTAAGAAATTTACGATTGGGTGGTATTGATGTGTTAATTGGTGTGAATTTATTGAGGGAAGGTTTGGATTTACCTGAAGTGAGTTTAGTGGCAATCATGGATGCTGATAAAGAAGGATTTCTAAGATCGGTTACCAGTTTAGTTCAAACCATTGGTCGTGCTGCACGAAACGATCGAGGAAAAGTAATTATGTATGCAGACAAAATGACTCGAAGCATGCAAATTACGATTGAAGAAACCAATCGTCGACGCGAGAAACAGACAGCCTACAATTTGGATCACGGAATTACTCCGAAAACAGTTCTTAAGTCGAAATCAGAAATATTTCAACAAACTTCAGTTGTGGATGCGGCGCACGTTGAAAATCCAGGCCAAGTTTATCAATTTAATGACGAAGCAGAATCTCTGTTGGTAGCTGATCCAGTGGTACAGTACATGGATAAAACATCCCTCGAAAAAGCCATACAAAAAACGGAAAAGGATATGCAGAGAGCAGCCAAAAACTTAGAATTCATGGATGCTGCGCGTCTACGAGATGAGTTGGAAGTGTTAAAAAAGAAATTCCAAGAGGTTCAATAAATGGATGTTGAAGCCAATTTAGTTACTCAGTATTCATAGGAGAAGTAGCTCAATAGTTATTTAAATATCAATATGCTATTCTCGAATAATCATACTCTTATGAACTACATCACTCATGCAGAAAAACCCGGCTAAACCTCGTTGACTGTTGCGATTAAGGGAAACTATATTAGATCGGATATTGACTGGAGGAGTAGAAAAAAGACCACCGTTGTTGCTTTCATTCAACAGCAATTGGAACCAGTAAAAGGTTTCCATGGAAATAGAGTGAATTTCAACACGGACTTTTTCACCGTCGCGGTAGGGTCGGGTAAATTGGTTTACACCTTGGAAACGTATGGGGTAAATGAACAGTCCACCTTCAGCGGGCCCACCATTGTTTCCAACATCTTGAGAAATAGTTAATTCTGTAGTTTTGTTCAAAAAGGTATCGTTTCTGAATGTTTTGATCCAGTAGTAATTTCCATAACCCGGTAAATCATCTGCAAACATTTCTAAATATCGTCCAGGTCCAGCAAACGGAGGACCATTGCCTTCTTGAGGAACGGTTCTTAAGCTATCGAATTTTGAAACGGTAGGGTTTAATCTGGAAACACTTACAAATGTATCACCGCCTTGAATGATGAGTAAGGCGTAATTACGTCCTACTACGAAGGTATCACCGGTATTTTTATTGGGTTTCCATTGATAGATTCCATCTTGAGTATGAACAAAAGGAAATACTTTGAAGTTGGATGTATCTGCAATAAGTACGGTAGCATCCTTAACTGCTGGTTCGGTGCCCGGAGTTGCAAAATAGGGAATACTTTGAGTTAGCCGTATGGATTGAACCGTGTCCATGGTATTCACAAAGGCATCTACAACCAGTTTGACTTGTTTTTGCTCAACGTTTACTTCAATTACATCTTCACAGGAGGTAAAGAATCCCCCGAAAACAATAATAGCTGATGCAAAGAAAAGCGATTTAACGCGATTCATTTTATGGTGGAATTGGGTAAAATTAAATGATTTCATTGGGATTAAATTTGTTCTAATAGAATGCGTAAGTCGATTGAATTGGATTAATTCCATTTAAAATTATATGAAACGGCAGGAACAATTGAACCAATAACACTGAATTGAATGGCTTTGTTGATTCCCGTATTTTGATAATCGGTATCGAAGTAAATGGAGAACGGATTCCTTCTGCTGTAAGCATTGTAGACAGAAAACACCCAATTACTTTCCCATTTACCTTTTTTGGCACGAGTATATGTAGCTGCTAAATCTAGACGATGGTAAGCGGGATTTCTAACATTATTTCGAGCATTGGTACCTGCATCAGGTGCCGTATAACCTTGAACGGTGTATTGGCCTGTATAGAATGTAGTAGGAGTACCAGAACTTAATACAAAGTTTGCTGCAAAGTCCCATTTATCATTGAATCGATACTGTGCCACTACATACAAGTTGTGAAGTCGATCAAAACGACTGGCATACCATTCATTGTCATTGATTCCGGGGGATTTTCGTTCGCTTCGAGCTAGGGTATAGCTAATCCAACCATTTAATTTCCCCGTACTTTTTTTGATGTACATTTCAAGTCCATACGCTCTTCCAATGCCATTGATTAATTCACCTTCAAGGAATTGGTTTAATAATAAATTGGCACCATCTACATAATCTACTTGATTTAACATGTCCTTGTAGTAAGTTTCAACGGAACTTTCAAACTCTTGTTTACCGATACGGAAATTTCTGAAATAGCCAATGGTATATTGATCGGCAATTTCAGGCTTAATATTATTGGTTGAAGGAGTCCATACATCGAAAGGCACACTTGCTGCGGTATTCGAAATCAAGTGTAAATTTTGTACCATTCTGTTGTATCCCCCTTTTATGGATTCTTTTTTATTTAGTTGGTATTTAAAACCAATTCGTGGTTCTGGGTTGATATAACTTGCAATTACTTCATTGTTACCAGCTTGCCAGATGGAATCAACAAAACGTCTTTGTCCTTCTGCGAAAGGTTGACCGTAACTGTAAACATTCCCTTTTCCTAAGTATAAAAACTGACTGATTCTGATACCAGCACGAATGGAAAGTCGACCGTTAGTATTATAATCTTCGGTAATATAAACTGCGTTTTCAAGTGCGTATTTATTGGGTAATGAAAACGATACAGCACCTTGAGTTGGATTGGTTGCAGTTGCATCTCCAGGACGCAGTGTGTAATAGGTACTACTTCCACCAAATCCCCATTCGTTTTTGGAATTTTGATAGTATTTAAAATCTGCTTTCAGACTGTTGTTGTATATGTAGGATGTCCAATTGAATGACAAATCACCGCCACCGTTTGTGAATTCCAGATTATATCGATATCTGCTGTAATAATAGGTTACATTAGAGAACCATTTTTTATTATAAACGTGATTCCATCGCGCAGTAGCTGTGCTATTTCCCCACTTTACTCCAAATGCATTTGCTGCATAAAAAAGATCGTCACCGATATAAGTAGAAAGAAAGAATTTATCTTTTTGGGTAGCATAGTTCACCTTAGCAGTTAAATCATAAAAGTAAAAGCGGGAATCTTCCAAGCCATTGGTTAAAAAAGGTTTAGCCAAGAAGTCGATATAGCTACGTCTTCCAGAAATTAAGAAACTCGCTTTATTTTTCACCAAAGGTCCTTCAAGAGTTAAACGGCTAAAAATGGTACCAACCCCTCCGTTAGCTTGATAACGTTGATTGTTTCCATCTTTAGTGGTTACATCTAATACCGAACTTAATCTTCCACCATAATTAGCAGGAATTCCGCCTTTAACTAATTGTACATCTTTTACAGCATCGGGATTGAAAATACTAAAAAATCCAAATAAATGTGCACTATTGAACACGGGTGCATCATCCATGAGAACGAGGTTTTGATCAATTCCACCTCCTCTTACATTGAAGCCGGAAGCTCCTTCACCCACTGTTGTAACACCGGGTAAAAGTTGTATACTTTTAATTACGTCAGCTTCTCCTAAAAAGGCGGGGATTTTTTTAATTACTTTCCCGGAAATACTTTGTGTTGAAATATCGATTTTTTTAATATTATCGTTCTTTTTAGCACGAATATCTACGGCTTCGATGGTTTCAGAGGCTGGTTCAAGCATGAAATTCAGGGTTTGATCTTTTTCAAGATTTAAATCCATGGTTATTTCTTGATAACCGTCTGCATTTACTTCTATTATCTGTTTGCCTGCTGCCAGGGATAATGAATAGAAGCCATAGCTATTTGACTTGGCGAGATCTTTGGAGTTCTGAGCTTGCACGGTGGCTCCCGCAAGTGTTTCTCCTGAAGATTTATCTTTTATAAATCCGCTGATGGTAATTTTTTGAGCAAAAATTTGATTGGTTAAAATCAACAAAGCGGTAATCAAAACTGCGTATTTTCTGTGCATTTGGAGCTTATGAAGGTGCAAAATTAATGGAGATTCATTACTGTGATGTAAAATGTAGGTGAACTGTTTAAATTCGTCGGCAAACGTCTTTTTCTAGACTTTTTATTGAGAGTTTAGTACCATAAAAAGTGAAAAGACATTGAAATGATGAATTTGTAGTAACTCAGAACGGTTTAGAGAGTTACATTCACAATTCAAACAAACCATTTCGATTCAAAAAGGTTAAAAAAAAAACTCCTGATGAAAAGAATACTTCCGAGGGAACTCGTTCGTATCCATAACATCAGGAGTAGAAATATTACTCGAGTAATCGAGTAAAGTGAGAATTATTTTCTTTGGTCCATTGGAACGAATGCACGTGGAGGTTCGCCAGTATAAATTTGACGAGGACGAGCGATTGGTTCTTTATCACGACGCATCTCTTGCCATTGGCTGATCCAACCTGGTAAACGACCCAAAGCGAATAGAACTGTAAAGAAATCTGTAGGGAAACCTAATGCACGATAGATAATACCTGAATAGAAATCCACGTTGGGGAATAATTTACGATCGATGAAATAGGGGTCGTTCAAAGCCACTTCTTCTAGTTTCTTAGCGATTTCCAAAACAGGATCATTAACACCTAGTTTTTCCAAAACTTCGTCGGCTGCTTTCTTAATGATTTTAGCACGTGGGTCGAAGTTTTTATACACTCTGTGTCCAAATCCCATCAAACGGAAAGGATCATTTTTGTCTTTTGCTTTATTGATAAATTTGGTAACATCGCCACCATCTTCTTTAATCAATTCAAGCATTTCGAGAACTTCTTGGTTGGCACCACCGTGCAATGGTCCCCAAAGAGCGTTGATACCTGCTGAAATACTGCTATATAAATTTGATTGAGAGGAACCTACTACGCGTACTGTACTCGCAGAACAATTTTGCTCATGATCTGCATGAAGAATAAGTAATTTATTCATGGCACGAACAATTACCGGGTCTGGTGTGTAATCTGGATCCGAAACTTGACCAAAGGTCATATTCAAATAATTGGTTACATAATCCAAACGGTTATTGGGATAAACGATAGGGTGACCTAAACGTTTTTTATAAATCATAGCACAGATGGTAGGCATTTTCGCTAACAGGCGTAACACTGTTCTGTTAATGGCCTCTTCACCGCGATGTGGATTAAGCGATTTGGGGTAAAACAAACTCAAGGCAGAAATCATGGAACTTAATTGACCCATAGGGTGACTGCCTGTTGGGAATGCTTTAAACATGCCTTCTAAACCTTCGTTTACAAGTGTATGTTCAGTAATTTTGCTTTCAAATTCTGCTAATTGTTGAGCAGTTGGTAATTCACCGTGCAACAAAAGGTAAGTTACTTCGATAAACGAGCAGTGTTCAGCTAGGTCTTCAATGGAATAACCTCGGTGACGAAGTACTCCCAATTCACCGTCTAAGAAAGTGATGGTGCTGGTGGTAGCTCCGGTATTTTTATATCCTGGGTCCAAGGTAATGTACCCACTTAGACCGCGGAGGTTAGAAATGTCAATGGCTTTTTCGCCCTCAGACCCTTGAATTACTGGTAGTTCGTACTCTTTACCCTCTAAAATGATTTTCGCTGTTTCTGACATGTTGAAGTGCTTAATTCTTCGCTCTATGCAAATATACTTTAAAACAATTCGTGTTTCAAAAGGTTTGAAAAACTTTCAACAAAGGATTCAACACAGTCACAAACATTTTGCCGGACAAAGGAGTGTCGATAACCAGAAAAATGCCCAAATAGTGAAATTGGAATTAGTCTTTTGTGGATGTATAGTTTTCCACTTCTTGAAAACCTTTGGCCGTGAGTTGAAAGGTAGTTTGCAGAATTTCATCCACATTAATCGTGAGTCGTTGAGCATTTTTTGAATCAACGGCTTTGATGAACCGGTAGTGAAAAAGTTGACGAATTATATCAATGAGAACGGGCTGGGGAATGGAAATTTCTTCGACCAAATACTGAACTTTTTCGGCGTGTATCAGTCGATTCATTATTTGAATTTCATCGTCGCCAATTTCTAGCATGGGAATTACATCAATAAAAGTGGAATTCAGGAGGACAGTTTTTTATTCGCCTGATTGAAATGCTGTTTCTGGACGCATTTGTGGGAAGAATAATACTTCTTGAATAGAAACTTGATTGGTTAACATCATGGTTAATCGATCAATTCCTATACCTAAGCCGCTGGTAGGAGGCATTCCATATTCTAATGCACGAATAAAGTCGTAATCCATTGCCATCGCTTCATCATCGCCCTTTTCTGCTAATTTCAACTGATCTTCAAATCGTTCTTTTTGATCGATAGGATCATTCAATTCACTATAAGCGTTGGCAATTTCTTTACCATTAACAAAAAGTTCGAATCGCTCAACCAAACCCGGTTTGCTTCGGTGTTTTTTGGTTAATGGACTCATTTCTATGGGATAATCCGTGATGAAAGTGGGTTGTATTAAGTGTTTTTCTGCAGTAGCACTGAAAATCTCATCGATTAATTTACCGTAGCCCATTTTGGTTGTAACTTCACAACCAATGGATTTTGCAAAATCACCTAATTCTTGTTCTGATTTGCCATCGATATTGAAGTTTCCATATTTTAGGATGGCTTCTGCCATGGTTAGACGCTGATAAGGACGGGCAAAGCTAATCGTATTCTCACCCACAATTGCATCTGTAGAACCATTTACATCCAAAGCACATTTTTCTAGCATCTCCTCAACAAAATCCATCATCCAGAAATAATCTTTGTACGCCACATAGATTTCTAATCCCGTAAATTCAGGATTGTGCGTACGATCTATACCTTCATTTCTGAAGTTTTTAGCAAATTCGTAAACGCCATCAAATCCCCCAACTATAAGACGTTTTAAATACAATTCATTTGCAATACGCAAAAACAAGGGCATATCTAAGGCATTATGGTGGGTTTCAAACGGACGGGCCGCAGCACCACCATGAATGGCCTGAAGTATGGGTGTTTCTACTTCCAGGTAACCTTTGTCGTTAAATGTGTTTCTCAAGCTTTGAATAACACGGGTACGCTTTAAGAAAATATCGCGATTTTGTGGATTAACAATTAAATCCACATAACGCATTCTGTAACGAGCTTCAGGATCGGTAAATGCATCAAATATTACGCCGTCTTTTTCTTTGGGAAGAGGCAATGGATTCAAGCATTTTGATAACAGTTTAATTGACTTAACGTGAACACTTATTTCGCCAGTTTGAGTGGTAAAAACGTATCCTTCAACCCCAATAATATCACCAATATCAAAAAGTTTCTTAAAAACAGTATTGTAAAGTTCTTTATCTTCGGAAGGACAAATTTCATCCCGGTTAACATATATTTGAATTTTACCTACGCTGTCTTGCAACACAGCAAAAGCAGCTTTACCCATTATTCTACGAGCCATTAAACGACCAGCAATTACCACTTGCTGAAACTTTTCAGGATGATTGGGAAAATCCTGTTTTATTTCATCTGAATTCGTGTTAACTGGATATAGTTCAGCTGGATAGGGTTCAATACCTAAAGCACGTAATTCATCGAGAGACTGTCTTCGAAGTAATTGTTGTTCGTTTAAATTGTTTTCCATGGAAATTCCTGCAAATTTAGCCCATTTGTTCAGGAATTTTTGAGATTATGGATCAATCAATCAATATTTGTTTGATTTTCTTGTGAATTTTCAGGTGATATTGGTGAATCTTCGGGCAAAATCTTGGATTTTTTTTCAAACACAATGTAAGGAGAGGGTAGAGAAAATGATTTCTGGAATAGAATCATCAGAGCTACACCAACGGTAATACAAGCATCGGCAAAGTTCCAAATAGGAGCAAAGAATACGAAGTGTTCACCTCCCCAAAAAGGAAGCCATTCAGGAAGAGCGCCTTCCCACAAAGGTGCGTAAAACATATCTACAACATTTCCTTGAAACCAAGAAGCGATATATCCATTAATGTCTGAAAAAACGACACCATAGAACACCGAATCAATTATATTTCCTATTGCTCCTGCAAGTACCATGGAAAGAGAAATTATAAGTAAAACGGGTTGATTGCGTTTGATGATTTCGCGGATGTAGAACGCTCCAAAGATGGATACAAAAATGCGGAAAAATGTAAGAATTAACTTGCCCACTTTACCACCGCCAAAGAGGGTCATACCATAAGCCATGCCTTCATTTTCAATGAAATAAATCTTGAACCAATTTCCAAAAAGGTCGTAAGATTCCCCATAAATAAAATGGGTTTTTACATAAATCTTAATTACTTGGTCGATGAGGACCAAAGCGCTTAAAGTCAGAAATGCAATGTATGCATTCCTTTTTTGTTCACGATTCAAGTTCAATTCTGACTTTTGATTATTGATTAATGGTAACGGGTTTATCTTTTTATTTTTGCTTCAACCGTTTGAGTTGTATGAGGTACTAATTTCAAACGTTCTTTGGGAATAAGTTTGCCGGTTGTTTTGCAGATTCCGTAAGTTTTGTTTTGAATTCGCACCAATGCTGCTTCCAAGCTTTTGATAAATTTAAGTTGGTGGGCTGCAAGTTGATTCAAATTTTCTTTTTCAGCAGTATCGGCTCCGTCATCTAAAGTTAAGTAGTTGTTGTTTGTGGAGTCGGTACCATTTTCATTACCGTCTTTTAATTGGCCTTGTAAGGTTTTAAATTCGCTTTTTGCTGAGTCAAGTTTAGAAAGAATTAATTCTTTGAACTCTTCTAATTCTTCATCGGTGTAACGTGATTTTTCCTTTTCCATGGTTTGTTCTTCGCTGTATTTATTGGGTTTTCTTCATTAAAGTCCTAAATTAAGACGAATATCAAAGGAGTAATATTCATTTACTTTTTGGATAATTTCAAAAATACGGCTTTTTCGTAAACATCCGTTTCGTAGGATGTTATGCTTTCATCAAACCTAATCTCGTCGGCCAATACTTCGTTGCAAATATAATCGTTAAATTTTTTTATTGCATTCTTGTTGGAATCATCTGAGTTAAAATCAATTGAAATTCTATCAGTTACTTCAAAATCCAGTTCTTTTCTTAGGTTTTGAACACGGTTAACAAATTCTCTGGCAATACCCTCCATTAATAAATCATCTGTAATGGTAAGATCCAAAGCAACCGTGGTATCTGAATCGCTTGCAACCGTCCATCCGGGCATATCTTTAGTTGTTAACTCCACATCTTCAAGTAGCAATTCAAATTCCGACCCATTGACTAAAACGGTGATGGATTTATTGGATTCAATGGCGCGAATTTGTTCTTGGCTGAATGCATTAACTACTTCAGATAAGGCTTTCATATTTTGACCCAATTTTTTACCTAATGTTTTAAAATTGGGTTTGATATTTTTAACCAACAATTGATTGTCGGCCGATAAATATTCAATTTCTTTAATATTTACTTCACTTTTGATGATATCTTCAACATGCACTAATTCATTCTTCATATCCTCTGATAATACGGGAATAATGATTTTATGAAGAGGTTGACGCACTTTCAAACGCTCTTTTTTTCTGAGAGATAAAACCAATGAACAAACGCGTTGAGCTCGTTCCATTTGACGTTCTAACAGTCCATCAATTTGCTCTTTTTGCATTTTCGGCCAATCGGCTAAGTGTACGGATTTGGGCAATGCATTTTCTTGAATCTTGGGAGCGTTGATGGCGCGATACAGCCAATCGGAGAAAAAGGGTGCAACTGGCGACATTACCTTAGAAATTTCATTTAAGCAGGTGTACAAAGTATCATAAGCTGCTTGTTTTTCCGCATTTAATTCACCCTTCCAGAATCTGCGACGCGATAATCGAACAAACCAATTGCTCAGTTGTTCCCCAACAAACTCTTCGATTGCTCTTGAGGCTCTGGTGGGGTCGAATTCATCTAAGGATTCTGTTACTTCTATAATTAATGAGTTGAGTTTACTCAAAATCCAACGGTCTAACTCCGTACGTTCCGCCAAAGGAATTTCAGAATTTTGATTGTAAACGTAATGATCAATATTGGCGTAAATAGCGAAGAATGAATAGGTATTATATAAAGTACCTAAAAACTTCCGCTGACTTTCAGCCACGCCCTCTAAGTCGAATTTTAAGTTGTCCCAGGGTTGAGAATTGGTAGCCATGTACCAGCGAACTGCATCGGCACCGTATTTGTCAACAGTAGTAAATGGATCGATGGCATTTCCTAAGCGTTTGCTCATTTTGTTGCCAAATTTGTCCAAAACCAAACCATTAGCTATTACATTTTTGAAGGCCACTTGGTCAAACAACATAACACCCAATGCATGCAATGTAAAGAACCATCCACGTGTTTGATCTACACCTTCTGCTATAAAATCAGCAGGAAAGTTTTTCTCAAAAACATCTTGATTTTCGAAAGGCCAATGCCATTGAGCATAGGGCATAGCTCCACTGTCGAACCATACATCAATTAAATCGGATTCACGTTTCATAGGTTTACCCGTTGAACTTACAAGTGTTATTTCATCAACGTAAGGTCTATGTAAATCACTGGTTAGATGTGAAGCGTTTTGATTTAAGCCTAAGGCATCATTGGCTTTTATAATTTCTGAAGATAATTGCTCGATACTTCCGATACAGATTTCTTCTGAACCATCTTCAGTTCTCCAAATGGGTAACGGAGTTCCCCAATATCTTGAGCGACTTAAATTCCAATCAACCAAATTTTCCAGCCAATTGCCGAATCGACCTTCCCCGGTACTTTTAGGTTTCCAGTTGATCGTTTTATTCAATTCAACCAAGCGGTCTTTAACTGCGGTTGTTTTAATAAACCAACTTTCTAACGGATAGTACAATATAGGTTTGTCGGTTCTCCAACAATGAGGATAGGTGTGTTCGTATTTTTCAACTTTGAATGCTTTGTTTTCTGTTTTTAATTTGATGGATATCCGTTCATCAACACTCAAGTATTTGTCGCGACCTTGTTTTGCAATTTCTACGGATTTTTCCTTCTCTGTTAAATAGGCTTCTTTCACATATTCACCGGCAAAATCAGTAACGGAATCAATAAATTTCCCCTTCTTATCCACTAAGGTTAGTGAACCAATGCCATTGGCTTTAGCCGTTCTAAAGTCGTCAGCTCCAAAACTAGGAGCAATATGTACAATACCTGTACCATCTTCTGTACTTACGAAGTCTCCAATTATTACACGAAAAGCATCACCATCTTCGGGTTGAGCATAGGGTAGTAATTGATGGTATTTTAATCCTTCAAGTTCAGAACCTTTTTGAGATTTTATTATTTTCCAAGGGATGTTTTTATCGCCTTGTTTGTAACTATCGAAGTCGCCATTTTCTGCCTCTGCACTGAAGTATTTTGATTTCAATGCAGCAGCGATAATCACTTTTACGGGTGCACCTGTGTAAGGATTAAATGTTTGGATGGTTTCATAGTCAATTTTTGCACCAACGGCCAAAGCGGTATTGGATGGTAAAGTCCAAGGAGTGGTTGTCCAAGCCAAGAAAAATTCATCGGGCTGATCAACGCGCTGAAATTGAGCAACAATGGTTGTATCTTTTACATTTTGATAAGTTCCGGGTTGGTTTAATTCATGTGAACTTAATCCTGTACCTGCAGCTGGAGAATACGGCTGAATGGTATATCCTTTATACAAGAATCCTTTATCATACAACTTTTTTAAAAGAGCCCAAAGGGTTTCTACATAGGAATTTTCATAAGTGATGTAAGGATTTTCTAAATCCACCCAAAAGCCAATTCTTTGGGTTAATTCATCCCATTTATCTTTGAAAAGTAGCACGTCGGTGCGACATTCTTTGTTGTAGTCGGCAACGGATATTTTTTCACCAATATCATCTTTGCGAATACCTAAACGTTTTTCTACCTGTAGTTCAATTGGCAAACCGTGAGTATCCCAACCGGCTTTACGTTCAACTCGAAAACCCTGTAAAGTTTTATATCGGCAAAAAATATCTTTCATGGCTCTTGCCATAACGTGATGGATACCGGGCATTCCATTGGCAGAAGGTGGGCCTTCAAAGAAGGTAAACGAGTGCGAAGCAGGTCGTTGATTTACACTTTCTTGAAAAATATTATGTTCTTCCCAAAATTGAAGGATTTCATTTTCTATTTCTGGCCAATTCAGTTGTGAACGTGTAGAATACATGGATTTCGAGTGATTTACCGATAAAACTGCAAAAATACGGTATTTATATCAAAAAAAATCCCCAGCAAATGCCAGGGATTTCCGTTTTTACTGAAAGATTTTCAGCAGTATTGATGTCTGTAAATCAATGTATAACGTAATTAAAATACAATTAACGAACCACCAATTTCGCCGATCCAACGCCATTTTCAAATGTCATTGAAATCATGTAAATGCCGGCGGGTAGTTCCAATTGGTACTCGTTGTGATTGCCGTTAACGGTTAACTTTTGAACCACTTGACCATTTAGGTTCAAGATAGACACATGAGTTAAGTTGTTGTTTTCCCAGTTATTATGAAGCACCAATCTGCCTTCCGTTGGGTTAGGTGCTACCGTAACGTTAGTAGCCAAGTTTACATTGTCGATACCTACTTTATCCACCAATCCTAAAGTAACCGCAATACGAGGAGCGAAATAACGTTGTAAAGAATCGATAAATAAGTAAGCTCTGCTTTTACCCATTAATGGATTGGTAGCTTTACCACCAGCAAGGATAGCATCTACGTTATAGAATTGTTTTGGTAACATTTTAATAGCAGCTGTATCCCACCATTCGTATGGACCAGAAGCATTCTGCATACCTGCAACGGGATACAATCCGTCGATTCCATCATTTAAAACATTGATAGCACGAGTGTAATCGTCCATAACTTTACCTTTGAATGGGGCTGTATTACCAAAAGCATCACAACGCTTCATTACGTCGTATCCGCCTGACACTTCTACTACTTGGAGGGTTGTGCCTGGTACATTTACCATACCCGTAGTGTAAGGAGCAAAAGGATCGTATACCGAATGAGACCATAACATAGGAAGTTCGCCTTTTTCCAACCAAGAAGTATCTCCCAATGCACCGCCAATAGCGAAAACCATTTGGGCATTTGAAGTTCTACCTGGAGTGTTAACATAGTTAAAACCAGTTAAGCCACCATAACCCATGCGATCACCCCAAAGAGCATCGTTTACGTAGGCAGAGCCGTCGTTTGGATTTCTGAATTTATTTATTTTAATCTCTTCTTGGCGATCTAAAGAAGCAAAAGCGGATGTGATGTAGGAACCAGTTCCCTGTCCACCGGCACAAATTTTGGTTGTATCAACCCCAAAAGTATTGCCAAAACTAGCAACATTTTCTTTAAACCAACGAATACAACCGCTTAGATCTTGAACACCTTTGTATGCAGCATTGATAATGGTACCTCTTCTAACAGTTTCGTCTAAAGAACGAGGATCCCAACCTTGGCGATAAGCCATAGAAGCTACCACATACCCTTTTTTAGCGAATTCCATGCACATTGCAACGGTTGCGCTATCGTCTTTCGCGCCAGTTGGAGTGTTATTGATGTAACGTGGCAAGAAACTACCTGTATGTAAATAAATAATTAATGGACGATTTGAAGAGCCATCATTGGGAGCATAAATGTCCATTTTTAGACTTTCTAAAGCAAATTGAGGTCCAGGAGTAATGGTGTCAATATCACCGTAAAGTACTGTGTAATTTTGAGCGTAGGTTACATTTTTAGTAATTGTAATTTTACTTGCATCCACCACATTATCTACGAAGCGAATGTTCTGAGCTTGAACTGAGGAAATCCCCAAAATCAAGGCTGAGGCAAAAAGTAGTTTTTTCATCATATTTAGTTATTTCAATTTGGTTCAAAAGTAAATATTTATTTCAATGTTCATTCATTATTTCATTTTAAAACAAAGAAATTCAGGAATTTAAAATGATTCAATTTAATTCAAATAAAACGCTGCAATACAACATTCTACCGATGTATGGACCTCCATAAACCTGCATAACTGGATTGTTGAGTATATTGGAACCACCGGTTTTGATTTGCATGTTATACTTAGGTATTTCTTTAGCTACCATGAGATCTACGAGACCATAGGATTGAATTTCACCTGTAAATTGTGGAGATCCTTCAAATAGAAATCCTTCAACCCATTTATAATTAATGCTAAATGCCAATTGGTCTAATTTCCATAGTTTAATTTTACTCCCACTAAGGCTCAAATTGAATTTATTTTTGGGAGTATTAAATGCGGGTATGATTGGATCCTCATTGTCGGTTTTGTTTAGTTGATTGAAGCTGTAGTTGAACCCTGCCGTGTAATTATCCCCAAAGAAATAATTCAGACCGATTGAAGTACCCATGGTGGTTACTGTGGTTTCAGCATTGGTAGCAACGCGGTATGCTTGACCACCAATGATTCGGTTAAACTGAGTACTAATGAGAGGATCGTACCCAATTTTATAACCAATAAAATCCTCATACATGCTAAAGTAGGCACTCATATCCAAGTTGAGCTTGTTGCGTAATAGGAATGATTTATATCCAACTTCAATGCTTTTAACTTTTTCCGGTACAACCGGCTTAACGTCGAAATACTTTAACAAAGACAAACTGGGAGTTGCTTGCAAGAAATATTCGTTCAATGATTCGAGTGTAACTAAGTTTTTGTATCCATTTAAATTTCCCAGAAGTATGGCCCGTCCAACATTATAAAAAAGGTATTGGTCTGCAAGTGTTGGATTTCGAACCCCTGAGCTTAACGACATTCGATAATACGTAATTTTATTGGGTGTGTATACCAATGAAGCTGCAGGTGAGTATACCATCGGGAAGTTTTGGTTTTTATCTGCACGGAATGTGGCATTTAACTTTAATTTATTCTTCAAGAACTTTCTTTCATAGCCCAAGTAGGCACCAAATTCATAATTTCGAATCGTCTTTCCATTCGTATCAGAAAAAATGGTACCCGCTGAATTCGGTGTATATAATCTTCCACTACCCCCAATCGTAAAGAAATTCAATTGTTTCCATGTAAATCGTTGTTCGGCTTGTATGTTGTATAAGGCACTTTTGTCGTAGAAACCACTTCCACCTTCGCCAAAACTTTTTTTCGATGTTATGGCATTTTTCAAAGAATCGAATCGACTGCTTCCTTCATTGAATCGAGCGTAAGTAGGATCTAAATGGGGTAAGTTCTTGAAATTATTAGCTTGATTTGCTTTGTCACGCGATTCTTGATGCCATTGTAGAATTTTATCTTGGTTATTCGCCAATACAGCATTCACCATTTTTCGAAAGAGCGCTGTGTCGTCGGCAGGGAAAAAGGTGGGATAACCCGGTAGTGACTTCACTTTTCCGGCAATTTTACTTAGCCAATAATTTTGATAATCACCTCCCCAATAATCATCTTTTTTCGTAGCTTCTTGCATAAGTAGAGCAGTAAATACCGCATCGTAGGTATTTCCAGCATCTTCATACGTGTTATAGATTCGCACAAATCCTTTGTTGTGTTTGAATTCAAATCGATTCTGGAAAAACTTTATATCGTTTAAGCTGTATCGATTGTCGCCCTGATAAACAGTAGTACCCATTCCAAAATTTGATTGAAAAATGAATTCTTTTTGCTTATCATCAAAGGGTTTTAATGCAATTGTTGCAGAGCTTTTAAGATTGTAGGTATTGTAGTCAACTAAGTCCTTTTCCCAATAACCATTTCTAAAATATCTGCCTAAACCTGGGGTTTGGTACATTCCTGAAATGGAAGTTTGATCGTATTCCCCTGGCCGTAATACTTCATCGCCGTATCTATTAACCGCATCGTAACCACCTGGATTATTTTTATTGGCATTGGATTGAAATACCGGATCGCTATTTGTAGCTTCCCAATCGTAAGCCTTCATGTGATAGAAGTTAGCTTTAAAAGCAATTAAATCTCGTTTTTTCTTGTCTTTCCAAACTTTAGCATAACGCAAAGAGTTTTCCATTAATTGCCGTTCTCCTACTTTGAATTTATAGCTAAAACCGGGTGTTTTCCATGGATCTTTCGTGGTTAGTGCAATTACTCCATTGAAAGCACCTGGACCGTAATACGCAGAACTTGCACCCACCACAATTTCTTGTGATGCGATATCCAATTCGGAGGCTCCTAAGAAGTTGCCCAATGAGAAGTTCAATCCTGGACTTTGATTGTCAACACCATCAATAACTTGCAGTGTTCTTACCGGTGAAGTAGAGTTAAATCCTCGGGTATTTACGATTCGAAAACCCAGAGAAGCGGCTGTAATGTCTACTCCTTTGAGATGACCTAAAGCTTCATAAAAATCGGATGCAGGTGTTTCTTTAATAGATTGTGCCGACATACTTTCCACCGTCAAAGGTGATTCTTTGAGTTTTTCTTTAAGGCGGTTTTGTTTGATGTTGACTTCTTGAATTCGGTCGATTTCAGGTGTATCGGATGCGATTATTTCATTGTTATTTAACTGACTGCCAGCGGTTTGTCCAAATGAATCAGAAGACAGTAATCCCCAGAAGAAAAATACAAGTTGTTTAAGTTTAGGTAGTGATTTAACCATATAAATTTTGGAAATAACGGCTATTTTTTGAATTAAGAAACAGCGCAATTTAATGGTTTTCTTTTAAAAGCAAGATTTTAAGGGATGTTTCTTGAATTTTTCGTAAAATTGCAGTTAATTAAATGGTTGATAAAAATGTACTTCTGAGGGCTTGGGAATTGATGCAAACGGCGCGATCAATGGCTAAAATTTACGACGAGAACCGGCCCATTACTAAATACGTTCATAGCACATCCAAGGGACATGAAGCAATACAAATAGCTACCGGATTATTACTTAAACCGGTTGATTTTGCTTATCCCTATTACCGCGATGAAAGCATGCTATTGTCGATGGGAATGGAACCCTATGAACTGATGTTGCAATTATTGGCCAAAGCCGATGATCCGTTCAGTGGGGGAAGGACATATTATGCTCATCCTTCATTAAATAGAAGCAATATGTCCAAAATGCCTCATCAGAGTAGTGCAACTGGAATGCAAACCATTCCTGCTACGGGTGCGGCTCATGGAATCAAATATTTGGAATCACAAAACTTGATAACCAGCGCTGAAAAGCCAGTAGTATTGTGTTCTTTGGGGGATGGAAGTGTTACCGAAGGTGAAGTTGCTGAGGCACTGCAAATGGCGGTTTTGCATAAGTTACCTATTATTTATTTAGTTCAAGATAACGATTGGGGAATTTCTGCATCTGGCGACGAGATGCGCGCCATGGATGCATTTGAATATGGATTGGGTTTCAAAGGACTAAGAAGAATTCGAATTAACGGTTCCGACTTTGTTCAATGCTACGATGAAATGAAGCGCGCCATTGAATCCGTTAGAGAGAAACGCGAACCGGTTTTGGTTCATGTGAAGGTTCCTTTGTTGGGCCATCACACCAGTGGTGTTAGATCTGAATGGTACCGTGATGATTTAGAACAACACGAGCGATTGGATCCTCTACCTAGATTGAAACAGTTGTTATTGAGTTTGGCAGAAACAGAAAGCGCATTGGAACAAATCGCAATCGAATGTCATTCTCGCGTGGTTGCAGATTTTGAAAAAGCAAAAAATGCTGCAGATCCTCAACCTCATACACTTTTGGATCATGTTTTAGCGCCCACTCCCATTACGGAAGAAAAGGGAATTCGTTGCCCAGAAGGAAAAGATCCCGTTGTAATGGTGGATGCGGCATTATTTGCGGTAGATGAAATTTTGAAAAATCACCCGGAAGCATTGTTGTACGGCCAGGATGTTGGTCATCGCTTGGGTGGTGTATTTAGAGAAGCAGCTACATTGGCTCAAAAATACGGGAAAGACCGTGTTTTCAATACCCCTATACAAGAAGCTTATATTGTTGGAAGTACTGCAGGTATGAGCGCTGTGGGGGCGAAACCTATAGTAGAAATACAATTTGCGGATTATATTTGGCCGGGGATCAATCAGTTGGTAACTGAACTGTCTAAGAGCACCTATTTATCCATGGGTAAATATCCAGTTTCCAGTATTATTCGAGTACCAACAGGCGCTTATGGCGGCGGCGGACCATATCATTCGGGAACAGTTGAGAGCAGTATTTTACCTATCAAAGGAATAAAAATTGCATATCCAAGTACAGCTGCTGACATGAAAGGGTTAATGAAATCGGCATTCTACGATCCAAATCCAGTGGTAATGTTTGAACACAAAGGATTGTATTGGAGCAAAGTACCCGGAACGGAATTGGCTAAAACACCAGAACCTTCTGAAGATTATGTAATACCATTTGGTAAGGGCAGAACGGTTTTATCCGCAGCTACCGAATCCATCGAAATGGGTGAATCTTTGGGAGTTATTACCTATGGAATGGGAGTTTACTGGGCTTTGAATGCTGCCAAAAATCATATTGGCAAAATTGAAATATTGGATTTGAGAACACTTTCGCCTTATGATCATGAGGCATGTGTTGAATTGATAAAACGACACGGTAAAGTGTTGATTTTAACTGAAGAAACCATTACAAATAGCTTCGCGCAAGCGTTGGCTGGTCGATTAAGTCAGGAATGCTTTACTTATTTAGATTCACCGATTCAGGTAATGGGAAGTGTGGATGTTCCGGCTGTTCCATTGAATATGGGTATGGAAGCGCAGATGTTGCCAAACGCGGAGAAGGTTTCCAACAAATTTGAGGAAATTTTATCTTACTAAAATATTAAATAAGATTGAATCTTGGTTGAAACGGCCCTCTTTTGAGGGCCGTTTCTATGTGTAATCTAAGGATATTTTAAAAATAACGAGTTAAAATTGATGGTTTCAAAATCAATTAATAACGACTGACTCGATTCAACAAACCAGCACTATTTTAAAAACCACTTGATTATTTTGAGTGATTCTTTTGTATAGGGTGGATATTTCTGCTTTAAATCAAACCAAGTTGCTGTTTTTACAATGCTTTTCTTATGCGAAAAGGCATCAAATCCCCATTGGCCATGGTATGCGCCTGAACCTGAATAACCAATTCCTCCAAATGGAAGCTTAGGGTCGACCAAATGCATTACCGTATTGTTGATGCATCCTCCACCAAAAGAGTGTTTCATAGTTAAATTTTCTGAAAACTGATCATTACGAGTAAATACATAGAAGCTCAATGGATTTGGATGATGCGAAATAATTGAATCAATTTCAATGGAATCTTTATAAGAGAAAATGGGCAAAATCGGTCCGAATATTTCTTCTTGCATTATCGGTTGATTCATATCCGCTTTTACAATTGTGGGTTCAATTTTGCGTTCGGCTTCGTTATAACTTCCCCCGAAAACCACAGAAACACCTTCTAATAATTTTATCAGTCGGTTAAAATGAAATGGATTTACAATTTGAGTGTAATCCGCCGAATGAAAAGGATGCTCGTTTTTATAATAGAACTCCTGAATGATTTTCTGGAACGTGTCTAGAAAGGGTTGTTGAACATCTTCATGAACCAATAGGTAGTCGGGAGCAACGCAAGTTTGACCACTATTTAAAAATTTACCTAAGGCAATTCGGCGAGCAGCAACTTCCAAATCAGCATCTTTATGAACAATGCAAGGACTTTTTCCACCCAGTTCAAGAATACATGGAATCAGATAATTTGCGGCTTGTTGGGAGATGATTTTACCCACTTGAGTGGATCCCGTAAAGAAAATTAAATTTGGACGATAATCTTCGATGATTTTCGGAATCAAAGTTCTTCCATCGCCTTCAACAATGGCAACAATATCAGACGGGAAGCATTTTTCAATGATTTTAACCAGGACTGCGGAAGTATGGGGCGTTAGTTCAGAAGGTTTTAACAGAGAGGTATTTCCGGCGGATATAGAAGCAACCAATGGAGCTAACAGTAATTGAAAAGGATAATTCCAAGGGGAAATAATTAAGGTTTTCCCAAAGGGTTGATTAACAATTTTCGCGCGAGAAGGAAACAATGAAAGCGAGGGGAAAATACGTTTAGGTTTTGCCCATTTATTTAAATTCTTAAGGGCATCACCAATTTCTTGATAAACAAATCCAATTTCGCTGCTGTATGCTTCAAACTCACCTTTCCCCATGTCAGCCTTTAAAGCCGTCAAGATATCTTTTTCATATTCTTGTATGGTAATTTTCAAACGTTTTAAATGCTCTTTTCTGGCAGATATTGATTGAAGTTTACCGGATTGGAGTGCTTGATTTTGAATTTGAGATAATTCCGTGAAATGGATCATGACATTAAAAACAATTTACAATTGAAAATGATTTACCGTTTAAAAGGAAGGAATCTCCGATTTTTTTGCCTAGGATAACCTTACCCAATGGCGATTCTGTAGTTAAGGTTTTAAATAGCAAGTTTTCAGTGGAATTTGAATCTTCACTCGGAACTGAAATTTGAATGTCGCCCAAACTTGCCCCAATAAATAGCCACATTCCGTCGGTTTTTAAGTAGTTTTTATCGTTTTCTTTTGGGGGATGGGAGTTCAGTGATGATGATGTAAAGGGTGCGGATTTAGCACTATTTTTATTCGAGGAATCCAATTGAATTAAATGAACTATTGAGCCATTTCGAATAAATTCAAAGGGATGACTTGAGTTTGGATTTTGCATGGATGGAGTTGCAAACCTTTCCATCATATTTTGTTCCCATGCAATAAGAGTGTATAAGGATTCCAATTGTTCATTTTTTAGAGACCATTGTGTTTTCGTTCTTTGAATTTCCCCTTGAATCATTTCACGTTGAGTTTCGTATTTATCGCCTGCACTACTTTTGGTTTCTCCATAAAGAGAAGCTTTTTCAGATTGTAACGTTTCTTCTAATTCAAGAATGGAAGCTTTTAAATGGCCAATAATTTGTTGTACAATGTGATCTCTTAAACTCATGGTTTTCAAAGATACATTAGGATCTGAATTGACGCTCAATTTACGATGATTGCTCATGAATTTATTGATTCTTTTGGGGTAGTTGTTGTGTTTTTGTAATCCATAATAATTCAATACCAAAAGGTAGAAGTGTAATATTTCTGGATAATGGCTTCATAAATGTGACGAATCCTACACAGATTACCACGATTAGGTTGTAATTTTGTGGGTAATATGTCGAATAAACCATTTAGTCTCAACACCATCGAAGAAGCCATTGAAGATATACGCAATGGTAAAGTAATTATCGTAGTAGATGATGAAGATCGTGAGAACGAGGGTGATTTTCTTACTGCAGCCAGAAACATGACACCTGAATTAGTCAATTTTATGGCCAAAGAAGGTCGGGGATTAATATGTGTACCGTTAACCGAAGAGCGTTGTGATGAATTGGGGTTGGAGATGATGGTAGGTAAAAACACAGCCACACATGAAACGGCTTTTACTGTTTCAGTTGATTTGTTAGGAAATGGTTGTACGACAGGCATTTCAGCTCAAGATCGATCCAAAACAATCATGGCTTTGATAGACCCTTCTACCCAGATTGAGGATTTGGGAAGACCCGGACATATTTTCCCCTTAAAAGCCAAAAAAGAAGGGGTTATTCGCAGGGCTGGACATACAGAGGCTGCAATTGATTTATCGAGAATGGCAGGTTTTGAGCCAGCAGGGTGTATTGTAGAAATTCTAAACGAGGATGGAAGTATGGCACGTTTGCCAGACTTGATTAAAGTTGCTGAGAAATTTGATTTAAAAATTATTTCAATTGAGGATTTAATCAAGTACCGAATTGAGCATGAGTCTTTGATAAAACGCGAAATTTCAGTTCAAATGCCCACCAAATTTGGTGACTTTGATTTGGTTGCTTTCAAGCAGAAAGATAATGGTCAAGAGCATTTGGCATTAATAAAAGGGGAATGGACCATCGAAGAACCGGTTCTGGTTCGCGTACATTCCAGTTGTATGACGGGGGATATTTTTGGTAGCTGTAGATGCGACTGCGGCGAACAGTTGCAAAAGGCCATGGAGAAAATCGAGGCAGAAGGCAAGGGAGTAATTGTTTATATGAATCAAGAAGGTCGTGGAATTGGATTATTAAATAAATTGAAGGCGTACAAACTTCAAGAGCAGGGTTTCGACACGGTTGAAGCCAATATTAAGTTGGGTTTTGGAATGGACGAACGAGATTATGGAATTGGAGCACAGATTCTAAGGGATTTGGGAATCTCAAAAATGCGATTGATGAGTAACAATCCCAAGAAAAGAACGGGATTAGTAGGTTATGGTTTGGAAATCATTGAAAATGTGCCACTTCAGGTAGAACCCAACCCACATAACGCTAAATACTTGGATACGAAAAGAGAAAAAATGGGTCATAGTTTAAATAAGTAATTGTTAAAAATGTCGAAAACCAGAACCATTACCCCCGGGGAAATTCCGATTCCACAGTTACATCAATTTTTGATAGGATCGGTTGCGCCCCGCCCTATTTGTTTTGCAAGTACGGTGGATTCTAGTGGAGTACCTAATCTAGCACCATTTAGTTTTTTCAATGTGTTCAGCGCAAATCCTCCGATTTTGATTTTTGCACCTAACAACAGTGGGAAAACGGGTGAGCCCAAGCACACTCTATTGAATGTTAAAGAAGTACCAGAAGTAGTGATAAATATGGTGAACTTCGAAATGGTGGAGAAAATGAATGTGGCTGCAGCACCCTGGGATAGAGGGGTAAGTGAGTTTGAGAAAGCTGGTTTTACTGCGATAGGTTCGGAGTTGGTTAAGCCCTTTCGAGTAGCAGAATCGCCTGTACAAATTGAATGTAAGGTGTTGGAAGTAAAAGAAATGGGACAAGGTGGCGGTGCAGGTAATATCGTGATTTGTCAGGTAATGAGGATGCATATTTCTGAGGATATTCTGAACGAAGAAGGTAAAATTGACCAACATAAGATTGATTTGGTTGGACGTTTAGGAGGAAGTTGGTACAGTACCTCTCGTCAGGATGCATTATTTCAGTTGGCTCAACCCATGGTGAAAACCATTGGGTTTGATGCACTTCCTGAATTAGCAAAGGCCAGTAAAATTTTAACTGCCAATCAGTTGGGGCAACTTTCTGGATTGGTAGAATGGCCATCGGATGATCTTAAAGCCGAAGCCAAATTATTAATTGAGAGCGGAAATTCGGAAGTAATGGCGAGTAAGCTTATCGATGAAGGTAAGATACAATTGGCATTAGCCGTTTTAATGATTTCTTAATGTAACTGACTATTTAACCTAGTTGCATACTTCATACGTTTATTTCTTTGATAGATAGAGATTTTTACTTTTGCGAAAAACGCAAAAGTTGGTTAGGTTACTTGCACTAAATGCGTTGTACCTTCTTGACATTCTGTGTATCTTTGCGGAATGAATCTCATAGATCAAGTTAATGAAGGCATCAAGACGGCAATGAAAGCTAAAGATGCTGACAAATTAAGAGCATTACGAGGCATAAAAAGTGCATTTTTACTACTTCAAACTGCTGAAGGAGCATCTGAAGTTACAGATGACATGTGCATTAAAGCGTTGCAAAAAATGGCAAAGCAACGTCGTGATTCATTAGAAATCTATGAACAGCAGGGAAGAGAAGATTTAGCTGCAATTGAACGTGTTGAGTTAAAACATATTGAAGAGTTTCTGCCTGCTCAATTAAGTGAAGAAGAAGTAGTTGAAAAAATTAAATCCATTGTTTCTGAGTTAGGTGTAAGTGGCCCTGCTGCCATGGGTAAGGTTATGCCATTGGCTATGAGTCAATTGGGAGGACAAGCAGATGGAAAGTTGATTTCTAGAATAGTGAAAGAGGTACTTTCGTAGTTTTTGCGAAGATTTAAATTAAAGTTAAATAGTATGAATTGTGGTATTTTAACCTAAAAGCTACCGCAATTACATCCCCCGAAAAATAAGAGTAAAATGACAAGAGAAGTAAGAGTGCGTTTTGCACCCAGTCCCACAGGACCATTGCACATAGGTGGTGTTAGAACCGCATTATATAATTATTTGTTTGCCAAGAAACATCAAGGAACCATGATTTTACGTCTGGAGGATACAGACCAGAATCGCTTTGTTCCAGGTGCTGAACAGTATATTAAAGAGAGTTTGGCTTGGGTAGGTATTGAAATTCAGGAAGGACCCGACCAAGGTGGGCCGCATGCTCCTTATCGTCAGAGCGAGCGCAAGCCCATGTATCGTCAGTATGCTGAAGGTTTGATTGAAAAAGGTCTGGCGTATTATGCATTCGATACTGAAGAGGAGTTGGAGGAAATGCGTAAGCGATTGGAAGCGAGCAAAATGCAACCGGCTTACGATTCAGTGAGTAGAATGTCGATGAAAAATTCTTTGACATTACCTGCAGATGAAGTAAAGGCGCGCTTAGAACGAGGGGATAATTACGTAATACGCATCAAATTACCTCGAAAAGAAGAGGTTCGCTTTCATGATATTATTCGCGGATGGGTTGTTGTGAATACCGGCCAGATGGATGATAAAGTTCTATTAAAAGGAGATGGAAT
Organism: Chitinophaga pinensis; assembly: GCA_945890895.1. Lineage (GTDB taxonomy): Bacteria > Bacteroidota > Bacteroidia > NS11-12g > UBA955 > VMCP01. The sequence goes on from CAMDDG010000005.1 coordinate 34,508, forward strand.
GCCTACATATCATTTGGCGAACGTTGTTGATGATTATTTGATGGGTATTTCGCACGTTATTCGAGGTGAAGAGTGGTTGCCAAGCGCACCTCTTCATGTAATGTTGTATCGCTATTTGGGCTGGGAGGAAGTGATGCCTGAATTCGCGCATTTGCCTTTGCTGTTGAAACCCGAAGGGAATGGAAAATTGAGTAAACGCGATGGAGATCGTTTAGGGTTTCCGGTTTTCCCATTGAATTGGACGGATCCAAAAACAGGAGAAATGAGTTCTGGATATCGTGAATCCGGTTATTTCCCAGAGGCCGTTGTGAATATCTTGGCACTTTTGGGTTGGCATCCGTCTGACAACCAAGAAATGTTCAGCATGGAAGAACTAATTGAAGCATTTTCATTGGAAAAAGTGAGTAAATCGGGAGCAAAATTCGATGTCAATAAGGCATTTTGGTTCAACCAACAGTATTTGAATAAGTTTGATAACTCATTGGTACTGGACATGATTAAATCGGACTGGGAAGCCAATTATGGGGTTTTGGATTCTGAAGAGAAGAAGGAATATGCATCGAAAATAGTTTCATTAATAAAGGAAAAAGTTCAATTTGCGAAGCAGATAGTTCCTTCTGCACATTTCTTTTATAATCGTCCTGAAGAATTTGATGAACAGGTTGTTGCAAAAAAATGGAAAGAAAACACATCGGAGTTATTGCAAAAATTGGGCACATATTTCGTCGCTAACCATGCTATTTCTGCCGCAGATTTTGAAAATCAGTTTAAATTATATTGCGACGAAACAGGAATTAAATCCGGTGAAGTTTTGCAACCTTTGCGTGTTTCGGTAAGTGGAGAAGCCATGGGGCCACCAATTTTCGAGATTTTGGCGATGTTGGGCAACCAAGAAGTGGTAAATCGCATCAATGCTTGTGTTGATAAATTGAGTAAATGAGGAATTTATCCTTATTTTCGCTTTAATTTACAGTTTAAAAAAATATTTATACATATACAATGTTCTCGTTTACTAGAATGAATGTAATCATCGGATGGGTGATGTTTTTAATTGCCTTGGTGGTGTACACGTTAACCTTAGAACCCTCTGTGAGTCTTTGGGATTGTGGAGAATTTGCTTCTGCAGCGTACAAATTACAAGTGGTTCACCCTCCAGGAGCTCCCTTTTTCTTAATGGTAGGTAGATTGTTCTCGCTGTTAGCAGGTAGTCCAGAAACAGTTGGATTTTGGATTAACATGTTGTCGGCTGTAGCTTCAGCAGGTACCGTAATGTTTACCTATTGGATTACGGTGTATTTTGCCGACAAATTGGTGGATAAAGATTCAGAAAACCGCGTTGTTCTGATTTTTGGTGCGGGTGTAGTTGCTGCTTTAACGAATACATTTATCGATTCATTCTGGTTTAGCGCTGTTGAAGCGGAAGTATATGCATTGAGTTCATTTTTTACTTCCTTAACATTTTGGGCGGTATTAAAATGGTATCAAATGAATGATGATCGATATGCTGATCGTTGGTTGGTTTTCATTGCATTCATGATTGGACTTGCTTTGGGTACGCACATGTTGAATTTGTTGGTGATTCCAACAGTATGTTTGGCCTATTATTTCAAAAAGTACACAGTAACTCAGAAGGGACTAATATTGGCATTGGGAGCTGCTGCGTTGGCATTGGGTATCGTGATGAAAGTAATTTACCCGGGTATTCCATGGTTACTAGCTAATCTTGATCGTTTGTTCGTGAATAGTTTCGGAATGCCATTCTACGCAGGTGCAATTGCTGCTATCGTATTGGTTTATGGCGGAATTATTTACCTACTCAAATACACGGAAGACAAAGGCAAGCACAATTTAAATGTGATTGTTTTGGCAACTGGGTTTGTGATTTTTGGTTATTCATCTTACGCTATGGTTATTATTCGCAGTATGGCAAATCCTTCCATTGACATGAACAATCCGGAAGACCCGTACAAATTTTATGGATATATTACTCGTGAACAGTATGGTGATCGTCCATTAGGATATGGACCTTACTTTAACGCTCCTCAAACTGATTTTACAATTAAAGGTCAACGTTATTTTAAAGGCGCGGATAAATACGAAAAAGGTGGGGATGTTTACGAACCAGTTTATGGTCCTGTTGATTTGGATCAAGACGGAATTGTAGAGGATTATAACACGATTTTCCCTCGTATGGGTAAGAGCAATAAGCCCAATGATGCGCGTGGCTTCCGTTCTTATGGTGGAATGCAAGATATTCAAAATGAGATCGACGAGTTAAATTCCATGAAGCAACAGAAAAAATTGACTCCTGAAGAAGAAAATCGTTTGCAACAATTGAATTATCAAATTCCAAGTTTTGGAAATAATTTGACTTATTTCTTTAATTATCAAGTTAGATACATGTATTTGCGCTATTTCATGTGGAATTTTGTGGGTCGTTTTAATGATCAACAAGCTGTTTCAGGAAATACACGATTGGATGGAAATTGGTATTCAGGAATTCCTTTTGTTGACAAATTTGTAGTAGGGGATGTGAATGAAATGCCAGATTATTATCAGAATCAAAAGGCGAGAAACGCCTATTATTTCCTTCCGTTGATTTTAGGGATGTTGGGTTTGGTGTTTCAATATGCTAAGCGAAATAAAGAATTTTGGTTAATTATGACCATGTTCATTTTTACAGGAGTTTTAATTGTTGTATATACGAATCAACCTCCTTATGAGCCACGCGAACGTGATTATGCAGTAGTAGGATCATTTCAAATATTCTGTATTTGGGTTGGATTGGGTGTAATTTCACTAGCAGATATTCTAAAGAAATATTTGGGTAAAACAGCAGCTTTAGTATCGGCGGCTGCAAGTTTGGTTTTGGTTCCTATTAATATGGGTGCTCAAAACTGGGATGACCACGATCGCTCGGGTAGATATATCGGTATTGATATGGCTAAAAACTTCTTGGAACAGTTAGAACCAAATGCAGTTTTATTCTGTAATGGAGACAATGACACCTATCCTTTGTGGTATGCTCAAAATGTGGAAGGTATTAGAACGGATGTCCGTATAATTAACCAAGCCTTATTACCTACGGAATGGTATAGCTCAATTTTGTTGGATACAGTTTATAAATCTACTCCATTGCCATTAACTTTGACGAAAGAAGATTTACAAACAGGTAGTTTTGAATACGGTATTCCCGTAAATAGAACCAATACCAAATCGCGTAGCATTGAGTCTATTATTGCTGAAATTCGTGAATTAAGAAAGAAAAATGGTGGAGTAACAGAAAATATCAGTTGGGATGGATCTAAAGTCTATGTAAAGGTTGATAGACAATCTGTTATTAATGCTGGTGTTGTTTCAAAAGGTTATGAAAACTTAATTGTGGATAGCATTGAGTTTTCAATTGGGCAAGAATACTTATCCAAAGGAGATTTAGTAATTTATGACTTGATTTCAACTATGTCAAAACAAGGTTGGAAGCGTCCAATTTACTTTACTTCAGTTTCTGGTTATGATTTTGCAGGATTGAACAATTACTTGCAATTGGAAGGATTGGTTTACCGTTTAGTGCCCATTAATGGAGGTTCGCAAGGTGGACAACCCAATCGTATTGAACAGTTTAAACTTTACAATAACTTAGTAAATAAATTCAGATACTATGGAATGAAGGAAAAGGATAATTTCTATTTGGATGATAAAGCGGCCTATGTTCCGGCAGATTTACAACAAATGGCTTTACTTCTGGCTTCATTTTATGGTGAAAAGGCGAATTATATTGAACAAATGCGTAAGCAATTCGCAACGAATCCTGAAATGATGAAGTCGCCTTCTCCCGAAGCAGGATTTGCAAATGCCGAAAGCTATTTCAATTTCTACAAGGATTCGGTTGAAACATTTAAGAAGCGTGGTATTGAAGTATTGAATCACATACGTAAAGAGATTCCTGAAAAAGTGATGCCGTTAAGAAGAGAATTCAAAGTAGAATATGGAATTGCTTTAATGACATTAGGTGATTTATCTGGTGCAAAGAAAATTTTAGATGAAAGTATTAATGAAAACATTCAGTACCATAATTTCTTTGCAAAATCAATTGATGAAAGTGGAGAGGGCGGAATGTTTGCTCAACGTGAAATTTATGTATCTGAAGATTTGATTAAGAGAATTGTAAATACAGTACAAGCGAAAGGGAAAGCCGATTGGGCAGCTGAGTACAAAAGAAAAACAGCATCGTTTGTTAAGTATTAAAAATAAGTTGAATTAAAATAGTAAAGGAGTTGCATTTGGGTGCAACTCCTTTTTTTCATTATGATAAAAGAAAAAAATAAAACGCTTATTTATGGGATTCATCCTGTAATTGAAGCATTGGAATCAGGTAAAACTATAGACAAAGTTTGGTTGCAGGAGGGACAACTTCAGGGACAGTTAGCAGAGATAATTAGTATGTTGTTGAAGCGAAGAATTCAATGGAAACAAGTGCCCAGTGCCAAATTAAATTCGTTAGTCAGAGGGAATCATCAAGGGGTAATTCTATCACTTTCATCGGTTGATTTTGCAACATTGGAGAATGTCGTTGCTGATGCATTTGCCAATGGTGAAGATCCTTTTATATTGGTATTGGATGGAATTACTGATGTGAGAAATTTTGGTGCTATAGCTCGAACCGCATCTTGTTTGGGTGTACATGGTATTTTAGTTCCTGAGAAAGGTAGTGCACCTATAGGACCCGACGCTGTAAAAACGTCAGCAGGGGCGTTGTTAAAAATTCCTGTTTGCAGAACTACTTCCATGTATCACTCGTTGAAGTATTTGCAGAACAGTGGATTAAAGTTAGTTGGTGCCACTGAAAAAGCGCAAGATGTAATTTATGCATGTGATTTACAGGGTCCACTTGCGTTAGTAATGGGGAATGAGGAAACGGGCTTGAGCACTGACACGCTGAAACAATGCGATATAATTGCTAGAATTCCTCAATCTTTGGGTGGAGTAGATTCTCTGAATGTATCTGTGGCAACAGGTATGTTTGTTTATGAAATAGTTAGACAACGTACGGTATAGGGCTATTTTAGACCGTTATTAGTTGTATTTATTACTCTCAACAAATTTCAAAACATATTCAATTCTTAAACTTCCAAAAAATTAACCCACTCCTAAAATGAAAAAGATTCAAATGGTCGATCTATCAAGTCAATACCAAAGACTTAAGCATGAAATCGATCCAAGAATTCAGTCAATCATGGAGCAAGGTTATTTCATTCAGGGTCCTTCAGTGAAATTATTGGAAGAGGAGTTACAAGAATTCTTACAAGTAAAACACGTTATAGGAGTAGGCAACGGCACGGATGCACTTCAGTTGGCTTTTATGGCACTGGATTTACAACCGGGCGATGAGGTAATCATCCCTTCATTTGCTTATGCTGCTTTGCCAGAAGTGTTATTATTACTTAACCTGAAACCTGTTTTTGTAGATGTTACTGCAGCAACATTTTGTTTGGATGTAACCCAAATTGAACAAAAAATCACCAAGAAAACGAAGGCAATCGCTCCCGTTCATTTGTTTGGTGGGGTTGCTGAAATGGATTCAATAATTCAAATTGCAAAGAAATATGGACTGTTTGTAATTGAAGATGCTGCGCAATCTATAGGAGCTCAGTATTGCAGTGGTGCTACATATGGATTTGCTGGTTGTTTAGGGGATATTGGTACTACATCTTTTTTCCCAAGTAAAAATCTAGGCTGTTATGGAGATGGGGGTGCCGTATTCACAAACAGTGATTTATTGGCGGAAAAAGTTCGTAAATTGGCCAATCACGGACAATCTAAAAAATATTTTCACGATATAGTGGGTGTAAATTCACGATTAGATACAATCCAAGCCGAAATATTAAGAGTAAAACTGTCAAAATTGGTTGAGTATAATCAAATTCGGAATGATTTGGCGGATCAATATATAAGTGGTTTATCGGGAATTGATGATCTTATACTTCCTTCAAAATCAACCCATTCAACACACGTTTTTCATCAATTTACTTTAAGAGTAAAGGGTAAATTTGCGACACGTGAACAATTTAGGCATTATTTAACAAACCAAGGTATTCCGAGCATGGTTTATTATCCTTTACCTTTGCATAAACAAATTGCTTATTTACAAGATGTTCAATTAAAAGTGAGTGAGCAATTATGTGAAGATGTAATAAGTTTGCCAATTTGCCCTGAGTTAACACACGAAAACCAGGAGTACGTTATAAACAATATAAGACAATATTTTAAAAAGAATTAGACTAGTGAAAATTGCAGTTATAGGAACCGGTTATGTAGGATTGGTAAGTGGAACTTGTTTCGCAGAAACAGGAAATGATGTAATTTGTGTTGACATCGATCAAAATAAAGTGGATCGATTGAGCAACGGTCAGATTACCATTTTTGAACCCGGATTAGAAATTTTATTTAAGAGAAACTTAAAAGAAGGGCGTTTAAAATTTACCACGAAGATTGAAGAAGCAATTCAAGAAAGTTTGGTGATTTTTTTGGCACTACCAACACCTCCAGGTGAGGATGGATCCGCGGATTTGCGTTACGTTTTGGGCGTGGCGGATCAGTTGGGTAAAATTATGACCGAATATAAAGTCATAGTAGATAAAAGTACGGTTCCAGTAGGTACAGCGGATAAAGTAAAAGCTGCAATTGCCCATAATTTTAAAGGGGAGTTTGATGTAGTTTCAAATCCAGAATTTTTGCGTGAAGGTGTCGCGGTTGACGATTTTATGAAGCCAGATCGGGTTGTTATAGGTGCTGAGTCTGAAAGAGCATTCGAAATTATGGATGAGCTCTATGCACCGTATGTTAGACAAGGCAATCCGGTAATGCACATGGACACAAGAAGTGCTGAACTGACCAAATATGCGGCCAATAGTTTTTTAGCCACTAAAATTTCATTTATGAATGAAATTGCCCGTTTGTGTGAGTTATTAGGGGCTGATGTTGATATGGTTCGTAAAGGTGTGGGTAGTGATGATCGTATTGGAAAACGTTTCTTATTTCCAGGAATAGGATATGGGGGAAGTTGTTTTCCTAAGGATGTAAAAGCATTGGTTCATAGCGCATCCGAAGTTAATTATGATTTCAAAATATTAAAGGCAGTTGAAGACGTAAATGCAGCACAGAAAAAGGCCTTACTTCCCAAAATAGACAACCATTTTGGCTCTATTGAGGGTAAAATGGTAGCGCTTTGGGGATTGGCGTTTAAACCTAATACCGATGATATTAGAGAAGCTCCTGCTTTGGAAATGATCGATGAACTAAAATCAAGAGGTGCGCATATTCGGGTTTATGATCCTGAAGCCATGATTAATGTAAAGAATACCATTTCAACGGAAGTAGAATATTGTGAGTCTCCCTATCAAGCAATTGAAAATGCTGACTTCTTGGTTATTGCTACTGAGTGGCCAGAATTTAGAACTCCCGATTTTGCCAAGTTGAAACTGGCACTTAAAAATCAAGTTATATTTGATGGAAGAAATCTTTATGAGCTTGAAACCATGAGAAAACATGGCTTTGTATATTATAGCATTGGAAGAACAGATATAAAATGAAAAAAGAGCGCGTCTTAATAACTGGAGCAGCTGGATTCTTAGGATCTCATTTATGCGACCGTTTTATCAAAGAAGGGTATCACGTAATTGGGATGGATAATCTTATTACCGGTGATTTAAGAAATATTGAACATCTTTTTGGCTTGGCAGAATTTGAATTTTATAATCACGATGTTAGTAAATTCGTTCATGTTCCTGGAGAGTTAAAATATATTCTGCACTTTGCTTCTCCGGCAAGCCCAATTGATTACTTGAAAATTCCCATTCAAACATTAAAAGTAGGTTCTTTAGGTACACACAATCTTCTGGGATTGGCTATGGCTAAAAAAGCCAGAATCTTAGTAGCAAGTACCAGTGAGGTTTATGGAGATCCGACCGTACATCCCCAAACAGAAGAATACTGGGGAAACGTGAATCCAGTAGGCCCAAGAGGAGTATATGACGAAGCAAAACGATTTCAAGAAGCAATGACCATGGCATACCATACCTATCATGGCTTGGAAACACGTATTGTTCGTATTTTTAATACGTATGGCCCCAGAATGCGATTGAACGATGGTCGTGTTTTGCCTGCTTTTATGGGACAAGCATTGCGGGGTGAGGATTTAACTGTTTTTGGGGATGGAAGTCAAACCCGGAGTTTCTGCTATGTTGACGATTTGGTGGAAGGCATTTATCGTTTGTTATTAAGTAATTGTGCAGATCCAGTAAATATTGGAAATCCCATGGAAATTACCATTGCTCAATTTGCTGAAGAAATAATAAAATTAACCGGTACCAATCAAAAAGTTATTTACCAACCTTTGCCTATTGATGATCCAAAGCAAAGGCAACCAAACATTGATAAAGCTAAATTCATCTTAGGTTGGGAACCGAAAATAAGCAGACAAGAAGGATTAAGAATTACCTGGGAGTATTTTAGGTCTTTGCCTAAAGAACGATTATATGAAGAGGCGCATCATCGAGACTTCAATGCTAATTGACCGCAAGCTGCGTCAATATCCTTACCTCGGCTTCTTCGAACATTAACAATGAGCTTTTGACTGGATAATCCGTCTGCAAATGCATCTAACCGACTGGTTGGTTGGTAGTCTGCTGTTGAAATAGGATTGTATTCTATCAAGTTTATTTTAGTTGGGAATTTGCGTGCAAATTTGGCTAGATTTCGTTCATCGTTAATTGAATCATTTACTCCAGCAATTACGGTGTACTCTAATGTTGGACGAACACCCGTTTTATCATACCAATAATTTAAGCTATCAGCCAATAATTCTAGGGGATTGCTTTCATTTATAGGCATTATAGCACTTCTTGATTCGTTGTCTGCAGCATGTAAACTTAGAGCTAAATGGGTTTTAACTCCATCATCGGCCAGCTTTTGAATCATTTTTGCAATTCCAGCAGTAGAAATTGTTATCCTACTTGGACTCATACCTAATCCATCAGGTGATGTAATTACATGTATGCTTTTTAGAACTTGCTGGTAATTCAAAAGCGGTTCTCCCATGCCCATGTAAACAATATTATCGAGTTTTTTACCCCGATGCTCTTCTGCAAGTTGATTGATAAGAACGACTTGATCAAAGATTTCAGCGGCTGTAAGATTTCGTTCTCGTTTCAAATAACCGGTTGCGCAAAACTTACAATCCAACGAACAACCGACCTGACTACTTACACATGCAGTAGTTCTTTTGGAAGTTGGAATTAACACACCTTCAACTCGATTACCATCATGCAATTTAAACACTACTTTAATGGTTCCATCTGAGGAATATTGTGCTAATTCGATGGTAGTAGTATGAAACGTAAATTGTTCGGCTAAAGCATCCCGCAAACTTTTCGGAAGGTTTTGCATTTCATCGAAAGATTGAACTCCTTTTTGCCATAACCATTGCCAGATTTGTTTGGATCGAAAAGCGGGTTGCCGCAAATTTTTGAGTTGATCTGTAAGTTCTGACAAACTTAAATCACGAATATCCAATTGTTTTTTACCTTTTGGATTAACGATATTATCGGGCGATACCGAGTGATCCATGGAAGCATTGTTTTCCATGTTAATTAAATCTTCAGGCAAATTCATAGTTGAATAATTGGGTTATTGAATACAGTAGAAGTAGGTTTTGAATCCGAACAATTTGAACTCGTCAAGATTATTTTTTCCTGTAGAAAATGCTAATTGGAACACCCGTGAGCGAATATTCTTCTCTTAACTTATTTTCTAGAAAACGAGTATAAGAATCCGCCACATATTGGGGTAAATTACAAAACAGGGCAAATGCAACTCTTTTACTTGGCAGTTGTGTTACGAATTTAATCTTTACAAACTTCCCTTTTTTACTTGGGGGAGGATAATTCTCGATAACATTTAACAAGTATTCATTCAGTTTATGCGTAGTAATTTTCGTACTCAAATTTTCATAAACCTTCAACATTGTTTCCAGAGATTGGAAAATACGCTGTTTATTTAAAGCAGAGATATACATAATAGGAACATCTACAAAGGGAGCAATACGCTCTTTGATCATTTCTGTATATTCCAAATGGGTATTCGATTCTTTCTCAACAAGATCCCATTTATTCACCAAAATCATGACTCCTTTACCTAACCGATGTGCCATCCAGAAAAGATTGAGATCTTGTGCTTCAATACCTAAAGTTGCATCCAAAACCAGAACAACCACATCTGCATTTTCTAATGCGCGTAATGAACGCATCACAGAATAAAATTCGATATTTTCGTGTACTCTGCTTTTTTTACGAACCCCTGCCGTGTCAATCAGTACTACTTCTTTGCCGTAAGCTTTATAGATGGTGTCAATAGAATCACGTGTGGTACCCGCGATATTGGTTACAATGTTTCTATCTTGACCGATTAATGCATTAATTAAACTACTTTTACCCACATTAGGACGTCCAACAATGGCAATTCTGGGTAGATCAAGATATTCAGCTTGAGGGGCAGATTCCTTTTCTATTTCCAAGTATTTAACTACTTCATCCAATAGTTCACCTGTACCAGAACCGTTGGTAGCGGAAACTTCGAAGATGTGTTCAAATCCCAAAGCATAAAATGCAGGAGCTTCTAGTCTAAGTTTTTCATTGTCAACTTTATTCACAACCAGCAAAACCGGCTTTTTATTGCGATGCAATAATGTGGCAAATTCTTCATCTAACGGGTGAATATCAGACTGAACATCCACCATAAAAATTAAGACAGCCGCTTCTTCAATTGCGATATGAACCTGTTCACGAATGGCAGTTTCAAATAAATCGGTACTATCTGGAACAAACCCTCCCGTATCAATAACAGTAAACTCAACACCGTTCCAATCACTTCTACCATAATGACGATCACGGGTAACGCCACTGAAGTCATCAACGATGGCTTTGCGTTCACCCGTAAGACGGTTGAACAAGGTACTTTTTCCTACGTTGGGCCTTCCTACAATGGCTACAATTCGACTCATTCTGCAAAGATAGACAGAATTTTAGGAAACATGAGAAATCCTCGAACAATGAGGTGAAAAATAGGTCTAATGGCAACATGTTACATAATGTTACATATTGTGATATGAGGTTCCATAAATTAGCTGATATGGAGCGTTAGAACTGCTGTGATAAGCTAAAAAAAAGTCCTAATTTTGAATGATTTATTACTTTTTATCTTATTCAGCTCTTGATTTACTTCAAAAATCGCTTGTAGTTGAAGAGGCGAAGCAATGCCAATTTTTTTTCAATGCTGTAGAATTCAATGATTTTTTCTAATTTGCTGCTGCATTCTCATTTTTATTTCTTTTTGTAAATTTATAAAATTCACATGGTTAAAAATAACCGCTTTGGGTCCTTTTTTGTTTTGATCGTATCCGTAATTGCCATTCAGGTTGTTAGCTCCTGCGGAGGAAACAAAAAACTCGCATATTTTGGTGGAATAAAAGACAGTACAATTATTGATTCTGTTTTTTTGAAAGAAGTTCGTATCAAAAAGGGAGACCAGCTTTCAATTACTATTGCAAGTTTAAATCAAGAAATAGATAACATCATCAATAAAGCCAACAGCATTGGTGGGGTTGGTGCTGGCGGGGATGAGTCGCAGTCAGGCTATTTTGTTACAGAGCAAGGGCTACTTCATTTACCCAGAATTGGAACATTGAAAGTGGAGGGAATGACCCATGCGGAGTTAACAGATACACTTCAAATATTATATAAGGAATATGCGAAAGACCCAATTGTTTCAGTACGACTAATGAATTTTAGGGTAATTGTTTTGGGGGAAGTTAATCGCCCCGGTCAATTAACATTCAGTACCACCAATGTAGATATTTTTGAAGCCATAGGAAAAGCGGGAGATTTAACGCAATTTGGCAAAAGAGAAGATGTTTTATTGATTCGTCAAACGGATTCCTCAAGAATTGCAAGAAGAATTGATTTAACTCAAGCCAGTGTTATTGGGTCTCCGGTTTATCAATTACAATCAGGTGATTTGATTTATGTTGAAGCAAATCAAGCGAAGAAAAATTCATCCAGTTTAACGTTTCAATTGTGGCCCATGGTAAGCGGTAGTTTAACCGTAATTATTGCACTGATAGGATTTGTAATTAGAAGTTAATGAAGAAAATAAATCCAGCATATAATCCATACGAAATATTAAGAAAAGTTCTGTTGCCCTATTGGCCCATATTTGCCATTTCAGTTGCAGGCGCATACTTAATTGGTAAAACATATCTGAGGTTTCAATTGGCAGAATATCAAGTTTTTGCACGACTGTTAATAAAGGAAGAAGGCGGAATAGAAAGTGCGTTACTGCGAGAATTGAATATTGAATCTCCTGCTAAATTAGTAGATAATGAAATTGAAATATTAAAATCGAGTAATATCACGGATGATATAGCTAAGAATATCAATGCTTATGTGAGAATCACGCAAAAAGGGAATTTTCAATCGGTTGTAATGCCTTACGATTTCCCAATTAGATTCGAAGCTCTCAATGAAGATTCCCTGGTTGAACTACCGAACAAAGTGATTCGTATTGCCGATAAGGGTAATTATTTTACCATCGATGGTAAGAAATACCAACCAAGGACTCAGATTGTAAATTTCGACGGATTCGATTTTAGAATGGAAGTAGATCCAAAAGCCTTGTGTAATGTGCTTTCTTCAACAGATTATAAGTTAGAAATAATATCTCCACGGATTGCCTCACAAAGTATTGGTAAAAGATTATCCGCGTTTAAAGTTGGAAAAAACACATCCATTATTGAAGTAAGCTTCATTGACCCCAATGTTCAAAATGCAACCCAAATTTTGAATGAAGTATTAAACGTTTACACCGATGCTTCAGTTACTGAAAAAAGAAAATCTGCCCAATATTCTTTGGACTTTATTGATCAAAGATTGCGTTTAATCAACGGAGAGCTGGATAGTGTAGAACGAAATATTCAGAATTTTAAATCGTCAAATGGTATTGTGGATATTAGTTCGCAAGCAGCACAGTATTTGAGTAATGTAAGAGAGACCGATGAGCGTTTGGCAAATTTAAATTTACAATTCTCCATTTTGGAAGATATTGAAAAATACATCAATGGCAAATTTAATGGTAGTGGAATTGTGCCATCAATGATCGGTATTGATGGACCAATGTTAAATACCTTGTTGCAAGATTTGTATAGGTTGGAAATTGAAATATCTCGGCGTAAGAAAATATCAGGAGTTCGCGATGAAATATACATTGGTTTAGAAGAAGAAATAGCAAAAACCAAAAGAGGAATTAAGGAAAATATGGCCAATATCCGATCCAATTTAATGGTTACAAAGTCCGTTATTGATCGTGAATTGTCTAAACAAAATTCATTACTGAGTAGTTTGCCTCAACAAGAAAGAACACTAGTTGACATTTCACGTCAGCAAAATATTAAGAATCAGATATATACATTCTTACTTCAGAAACGTGAAGAATCTGCAATCTCGTATGCCGCAACAGTTTCAGATATTCGCATAATAGAAAGAGCTTTTGGAGGAACACAAGTTGGACCTAAAACTCAATTGACTTATGTAATTGGGTTCTCATTAGGATTATTGATCCCGTTTATCATTCTATATATATGGAAGTTCATGAGTCCTAAGTTACAATACAGAGACGAAATTACGTATTTAACGGATGTCCCAATTCTTGGGGAAATTATCAATGACCCTGAAAAAAGAAAGATTGTAGTTGGTTTGAAAGATAGAGGACTGATTTCAGAATCAATGAGAACGTTAAGAACAAAATTAGGAATTGTTTTTAAGCATCCCAGTAAAAAAGATATTATTTCCGAAGAACTTGCAAAGTTTATTTTGGTAACTTCTAGTATTCCGGGTGAGGGTAAAACATTTGTATCTATTAACTTAGGGGTTAGTTATAGTTTGACGGGTAAGAGAGTTGTATTAATAGGTGCAGATATGAGGAAGCCAACTCTACATAAAGTATTTGAAATTAATTCAAGAAATGGTTTGAGTAGTTTTTTATCTGGAACGGTGGATGTTGAGCGTGTTATTTTCCCAACTGAATATGACAATTTATTCATTATACCTTCAGGTGTTATACCGCCAAATCCAACGGAATTGTTCGAATCCAACAAGATGGATGAATTATTTCAGTATTTGAATAACAACTTTGATGTTATAATTTTAGATACTCCTCCGTTAGGATTGGTTTCTGATGCGGAGTTGTTAGCGAAATATACCGAAATGACTTTGTTTGTAGTTCGACAAAATAAGACGTTTAAAGAAGCCATTATCGAAGTTATTAATAAAGCCAATGATTCGGGTAATTTCCAGAACATGGGAATCATATTTAATGGTATTAAACCAAATGGAATTGGAAGATATGCCTATTACGGTTATGGATATGGAGGATACGGATACGGTTATGGATATGGTTATTCAGGATACGGATATTACGGTGGAGGGGTGAAGAAAACAGGTTATGGATATTTCTTTAAAAGTTTATTTAAAGGAATGAAAAAATAAGCAATCTTTATATAAGGGGATAAATATCAATCAATTGACGATTCTTAATTACTACAAGTTTTTTAGTTCTTTTTCAAAGTACAGACTTTTCGTTTTAATATTTTTGAATTTATCTATAGCGATTATTGATATCGCATTATCGGTTGTTCTGATTCCAACGTTAATGGCATTGTCAGGAGTACAAATTGCAGGCTATGACCGAATTTTTAGTGCAATTCAATTTGTTGGAATATCTATGAATACTACATCGTCACAATTAATTGTTTTGATGAGTGTAGTTTCAATCAAAACCGTTTTTGCTTGGTTTGAATCATTTTATTATACCATAACAATTGAAAGAATTTTAAATACCGTAAGGAAAAACTTGTTTACGAAAGTCAGCCAGTTAGGGTATCAAGATTTTATTAAGTTTAATTCAGGAGAATTGTCGAATGTATGTGTCACCGAAGTAGAGAAGATGTTTTTTTCAACGCGCAGTTTCATACAAACTATTCAGAGTGCAATTTTATTGATTGGTTATTTTATTGCCGTTATTAATTTGAATTTTAAAATATCCATCATATTTGTTGTTTCTTCGGCGGTAATATTTTTAATTTATAGAAAGGTTGTTAAGTTTATCAGCACATACTCCCAGAATATTTCAGACGATTCTGCCCGATTGAATCATATATTGTTGCAATATTTTGCAAATTTTAAATACATTAAAATAAGTAATATTGTAGGCTCATATTCATTTTTCGTTGAGAAAGAAATTCAAAATGTAGAAGTGAATCGAAGAAAAATAGGTCTATTAAATGGAATCATTGTAGCTATTAGGGAACCCGTAGTTGTTTTAATTATTTTGGTTTGTTTGCTATTTAACTTTTATTTCATTAAAGTGGAATCGGCTATTTTGGTTTCTATTTTATTTCTTTTGTACCGTGCGTTGAATTCAGTAAATAATTTGCAAGTTGCTTGGGGTAATTTTTTAGCTGGTTCAGGAAGTGTAAATAAGATAAATTCATTCATTGTTGAACTCGATAGAATGATTTTTTCTGGAAATCAATTAATAAAACCTGCTATTTCTAGCAATTCGGTGGCAAATTTAGATCCATTGAATGAGTTAATCTTTGTTGATGAACAAGCACAAAGTTCAGAAAATTTACGGGTTGATAATTCAATTAAAATTGGTGAAAAAATGCCGGATTTATCAAAAGGTTATTGGATTATTCGATTAGAAAATGTTAGTTTTAGCATCGGTGAAAAATTGATAATAAAGAATTTAAGTTCCGAATTTGTATCTGGAAAACTTTATATCATTAAGGGCCCAAGTGGAAGCGGAAAATCTACGTTAATTAATTTAATAAGTGGACTTTACCAGCCTCAAAAAGGCAGTATAAATATAATACCTCAAGACAATATAAATTCATTCAACAATGAATTGAGAATTTCCTATGTTGGACAAGAGCCCGTTATGTTCTTAGATAATCTTTGGAATAATATTACACTTTGGGATTCAGATATAAATATACCTGAAAATCAACAAAGGTTTTTAGAGGCATTGCAAAGGGCAAACTTATCCGAGATTATAAATAATTATAGCAATTCTCAACGTGGTTCATTTGAATTATTGGCCAATTTAACTATTAATGAAAGGGGCAACAATTGGAGTGGTGGTCAAAGACAACGGATGAATATAGCTCGTGAAATTTACAAAGATTCTGATGTTTATATTTTTGATGAAAGTACAAGTGCATTGGATTCAGAAAACAAAAAAGGCGTAATTCAAACTATACACAATTTGGCAAAATCGGGTAAAATGGTATTATTCATTTCACATGACGATCAATTCGATTCACTGGCTGATGAATTAATTACTCTCTAATTACACGATTTTCAACAAAATTAGGTTTATAAATATTGAAATTTAAACCCATTCTTCTATACACAAAACATCGTCAAACAATTCCTATTCTTCAGGAAAACAAAGAGGATTTTGTTTTAATTGATTTTGATCAATTATGGAAAATTTTAAGGATTTTCGGTAAAACAAGGACATCCAAATTAAGGGCTAAAGTCTATTTTGTTTTATTGAAAGTACTCAAACCTGAAATAATATTGGATATTAATTGGATTGGAAGAGTTGCGATGATTCATCATTTATATTCAAAAAAGTATAATGTGAAACTCGTAGCAGTTCAACATGGATTTTATACCGGTGGACATATTAGTAATCGTTTTCCGGAAGGACGTTGGCACAAAATGGCAAGATGTACTCATTTTTGGATTTGGTCCGATTGTATTAAAAGTGAGGTTGTAGAAAATCGTGCCAATTTTATTGTCAATGGAAATCCATTGTATAATACATTATTTGGATTTAAAAATCCTTACCGCAAAATTGAAAAAGTAGAAACCATCCTGATTTTGCCCACTTCTTTTGTTGTAGGGGATGAGCAAAAACTGGACAAATTGAATTATGTAATCGATTGTCTAGTTCTTAATGGTTACCAAGTTTACATAAAGTTTCATCACATGAATCAGATATTTCCAAACAAAGATCAGGTCAAAATCTTGGAAAATATCGATGTATATTCTGTATTATTAAAACAAGAATTTGATTTAGTTATTGCCGATCATTCCACCACTTTATTGGATGCCCTATTTTTTAATAACTTCGTTTCATTTTGTAATTTTCATCAATCATCTAACACCTTATATGAAAAATTTCTAGGCGAATTGAATGTGGAATTTATTGAAGATGAAATGATAAAAATAATATCATCCAATAGGATTGAACAGCAAACGAATTTTTTGAATTATTTGGGTTTAAATGGAAAGTATAGTAATTCCATTTTGGATAATATTAAATAAATAACTGAAGATGGCTCAAGATGGTATATTGAATCAAACATTCGACGATAGCAATCGTTTCCGTTATTTGCGGAGTTTATTCGCCATCTTTTTTATTAGCCCTGTTTTTGCACTATTTATTTCATTGAAAAATGGTATAAACCGATATTCCAGATGGATGATGTATTTGATGTTCTTTGTACTCGGATACTCATTAGACACAGACCCAAGAACCGGTTCAGATGTAATAAGAATTGTAGAAGCATTTCTGCATATTTGTGAAATTCGAGATAAACCCAATGTTTCTTTTTTAGACAAAATAACCATTGATGAATCAAAAGATCTCGAACTTGGATTAGGAACCATTGCATATATTTCTTCGTTATTTACTCAGGATCCACATGTTTTTATTGGGATTTTGGGATTTATTTATGGAGTATTTTATGTACAGGTGTTTCTGTTTTTTTTGAACTTAATTATGGAACAAAACCAGTTCTATTGGAGCATAATTTTGTCTTTCGCATTTATACATTCTCCATACCAATTTCAGGCTTTTCGTTTTTATTCTGGAGCAATCATTTTCGTTTGGCTTTTCATAAAAATATTTATGGAAGGGAATAAGAATTTCATATTGAATTATATCCTTCTTATAGCCATTTGTTTTCTCCATAATGCTCATTTTGTGTTGGCGGGGTTGGTAGTTTTTAGACGAGTAGTTCCAATAAACCTGTTAAAATTCTTTTGGTTAGTTTACCTTTCATTTTTTATAATCAGTCATACCGTTGGTTTTGATCTTGGGGCCTTTTCAGAATTCCTTCCCGAATCATTTAAAGATAGAACAGATGCTTATTCCAGCGAAGGGAAGGAAGATGCTATTCAAGGACCTGAATTGAGTTGGTTTCTTGTGTATGCATACACCATCAATGAATGGTTCTTTTTTATCATGAACAACTTAAATTTTTACTTATTAGTAAGAATGAAAAAGGAAAAAGAGCTTCCAGAATATGTAGGTTTCTTTGCGTTATTAATTTCATTTTCTTCTTTGCTGTTAGGAACGGAAGGGTATCGACTGCATGTGATTGCAAATCACATTATGTTCATCATTTTTTTTACAGTTCATAACAATGAATATGCCTTCGATCTATTTAAAAAAATGGAATCCAAATTGAGGTATATCATTCTGTTTTATGTTTTTATACTATTTAGACGTACAACGGATTTTATCAGTCTATACGTGTTCATTTTGAATCCTCTGTTATTTTATGCAATCGAAAATAATTATACCATTGCAAAATTTTATACGGATGTCTTTAAGTAAATTTATTCCTAACATTGAAGAAATATATCTGTTTTGAGTCGGATGATTGGGGTAGCTACCGATTACCATTACCTCCTAAACGGCAAACCATATATCAACTGCCAATTCAACTGGATGAACCCGGTGTTGAATTCTTTAATGCCTTTGATGCTATAGAAAGTCCAGATGATGTTGAAGCTTTAACAAACACATTATTGGAAATTGGGAGAAAACACTCCATTGAGTTGCGTCAACAACCTAAGTTCACTTTTCTTCATGCCACAAGAAACCCCAACTTTGAGAAAATAAAAGCTTCTAATTTTCAAGATTATTATAGTGAAGGAATTGAGGACTCATACTTGAAAACATGGGGAAAGTCTTCATTGATTTCCACAAAAAAGGCAATAGCAGAGAACGTTATTCGAGCAGAATTTCATTGTCGCGAGCATTTAAATGTTCCTTACTGGATGAATCAGCTTAAAAAAGGTGATTTTGAAACATTATTAGCCGCAGAAAATGAGTTTTGGTCCTTTATAAATAAAAACGCAAATCAAGTATATTATCAGGCAAGTTTTCATTTGGATAACGCTAAAGATATTCAACAATATCAGGAAATAATTTCAAATGGACTGGATGATTTTAAAAATTTATTTGATTATTCATCCATTTATTTTGTTGCGCCGAATGCTCCTTACAGCAATCAATTACTTCCTATATTAAAATCGAAGGGTGTTAAATTGATCTGTGGTGGAAGACTACAAATAGAACCGATGGGATCTGGCAAAAACAGGAAAGTATATCGAATTCCTGGTGTAAAATGGTTGGATGGATTTTACTATGTGAAACGCAATGCTTTTTTTGAACCAGCAGATAAATCCATGGATTGGGTTGATTTATGTTTAAAACAAATCAGTACTGCATTTTCAAAGGATCAACCAGCTGTAATTTCCAGTCATCGAGTTAATTATGTGAGTGGAGGTTCACTACAGAATAGAGACCATGGTCTAAGAGAGTTAAAAAAACTTATTCATTCCATTTATAAAAATTGGCCGGAGGTTGAATTTATTACTTCCAATCAATTGCTGGAATTTTATAAACGTGAACCTAAGAGTCTGAGTTATTATTGGGGATGCATTTCTTAGTGATATTATACCAACCTTGAATTGGTAGAAGCTTTTTTAATTAATTGACATAAACATTGAACTTAAAACGAATAGCGGCTTTATTGGATTTAAATCTGCGCGGTAAAGCTTTTAAGGAACAATTTGTAATAATTCAATCAGACGATTGGGGCAGTATTCGCGTCCCTCAAAACAAAGAAGCACAGAAAATACTAAACAATTCTTCGAAACAATTATCGATATTTCAAAAATACGATACTCTCGATTGTAATGAAGATTGGCGAGTACTATTGGATTTGTTAGTGACCTTTAAGGACAGTACGGGTAAACATCCCGTATTTACATCCAATTTTGTAACGGGAAATCCCAATTTTGAAAAAATTAAGGAACACCAATTCACTCAATTCTTTTGGGATCCATTTTATTCCACTTACGAGCAATTCAACCAAGAAAAGCTAAACACCTTGGAAATAATTAATCAAGGAATTTTTAAAGGAATCATTGAACCACAGTATCACGGAAGACAACATGTTAATCATAAAAAATGGTTAAAGAGTTTGTCCAGTGGAAATGCAACTGCATTGGAATTTTTTAATCATCACATGTGGATATATGATTCGATAAACTCGAATGGTTTACGAAGTTTAAATGCAGTGTTCGATTCATGTGAATACACAATAGAGGAAGTTGAGTCGGAATTTAAAGATGGCATTTGTGCATTTAAACAGGCATTTGGTCAATTGCCACAATCCTTTATTCCCAATAATTATTTCTTTAACAGAGAATGGCATTCGTTGCTGCCCAATTTCGGAATTAAATCGGTTCAAGGTATGAAATATGGATTTGAAACTAATGAACTCGATGGGATGTTGAAATATCGCAGATTCAATAAGAACGACAAACAGAATAGTTCTGTAGTTCAATTGGTTCGCAATGTGGTTTTTGATCCGAGTTCAGATTTAATGACACATAACAACGATTCTGTGCAATGGGCAAAAGATCAAATTTTAATGGCATTCGCTTTAAATAAACCCATTATTATTGATACTCACCGTGTTAATTACGTAGGAGGCATAGATGTAAATAACCGAAACAATGGAATTCAAAAATTGAGCGAACTGCTTCAGTGGTTAGTCAAAAAATTTCCTGAAATACGATTTATTTCAACCGCCGAATTGGCAAACTTATATACTTAAAAATGCGATTTATAAATAAATACTTAAGAAACTTAAGCCCTTACAAAGTAGCATCACATAAAGTTTGGGAAGTAAATTCAAGTGAACGTTCAAAAATTCTTAAATTGGATTGGAATGAAGCTACGATCCCTCCTTCACCAAAAGTAAAAGAACGGATTCTTCAAGTTATTCAAGATGATTCTATATATCCATTGTATCCTAGTACTCACAACCCAGAGATAATAACGTTATTGGCGGATTATTTGAAAGTTGAAAAGTCAAATGTCCAATATTTTGCATCTTCGGATAGTGCACATGAGTATCTTGTTCGTGTATATGTTGCTCCTGGAGACCCAGTATTGGTATTAGGTCCGACTTACGATAACTTTCGATTGTCTTGTCAAACTCAAGGAGCACAAGTTTATTTTCAAGAATATGAAGATGGATTTTATTGGAATCGTGAACGGTTTGAGCAAAGAATAGAAGAGGTTAATCCTTCATTGATTTATATATGCAATCCAAATAATCCATCCGGGACGATGGTGCCCGCAGAAGATTTGAATTTAATGTTGTCTAAGTACCCGGATATTGTATTTTTGGTAGATGAAGCGTATGCCGAATTTTCTGGTGTTTCTATAGTGTCGGAAGTAAATAACTACAATAACCTAGTAGTTTCTAGAACGTTTTCAAAGGCATTTGCTATGGCCAATTTCCGAGCAGGGTATTTAGTTTCATGTGAGGAAAACATCATGCAGATTTCTAAAATAAGAAATCCCAAAAACGTTACAACGGTAACACAAGAAGCAGTGATTGGTGCCTTGATGGATATACCATATATGAATGATTATGTAAAAGAAGTTAGACTAGCGCGTGCCCAATTTACGGAGGCAATTCAGAAATTGGTGTTTGTAACAAGAGTTTATGAGAGTGAGGGTAATTTTGTGTTGGTAGAATTTTCATCCCCCGAAATCAAAAATAAAGTATGTGAATACTTAGCTGAAAATCAGATTTTTGTTCGAAACCTAACTCATAGTAAAATGCTGGATTGTACATTGAGAATTACCATTGGCACCCGTATTCAGATGCAACATGTGATGAATATTTTAGAAATATACGCGAAGTCGGTTGCATAGCGGATTGAATATTTATTTTCTTATTACTACATCAGCGAATTGAAAATTAATCCAAATTGCTAATTACTTATGAATTTTTGGTCATGTAATAGATCTAAAAGTAGTAAACTAATGACAAAAAACATAGTTTTAATTTCGAATTGATTGATAGTTGCAGTTATATAATTAATTTTTAGGAAATTATTATTTGTTTTAAGGTCAAAGTCATTATGATTATTATTTTGGAATACTACAATAAACGGATTATCATAAATAACACATTGGCACAACGGTTTTTTGAACGAAAGCTCAACTTGAGTTGTTCTCCTTTTAAGTTATGAAATCAAGATTTATTTATTAATAAAAGACGAATAACGTAATTTATAAATTTTTATCCAAAATTCCAAATTCCAGAAATTGAATTGGATCAAAGAGTTAAGTAAGTTTCAGAATTATTTAAATCAAAAAACGCCATTATGATTGGGAGTAGCCTATTGGTATTAACAAAAATCTTTACATCCATTGCTTCTTAATACGAATAAAAATATTAATTTAGCCGTACTAATCAATTGATCTTATGGTTAGGGAGAATTAGTATGTTACAATTTTATATCCCCTGCATAAATTGATATCATATTAAAATAAAACCTAAAGACAATTAATATTTTGGTTAAATCAAATAGAGTATGTGTGGAATAGTTGCTTTTATAGATTTTAGTAAAAAAATAAGTGTTGAACAATTGGATGTTTCTACAGACACGATGGAATTGCGTGGCCCAGATTCTAGAGGGACATTATTAAAAAATCTTGAAAACTATAATATTGGATTTGGTCATCGGCGTTTAGCCATTATTGATATTGATGAAAGGTCGAATCAACCATTTGTTATAGACCATTTGACAATGGTGTTTAATGGTGAAATTTACAACTTTAATGAAATTAAATCGGAATTAATTCAACTAGGGTTCAGTTTTCGAACAACTTCAGACACTGAAGTAATTTTGCAATCGTATATCGCATGGGGTAAAAATTTTGTAGACAAGTTTATCGGCATGTTTGCTTTTTTCATTTATGATTCGTTAAAAGAAGAAGTAATTATTGTTAGAGATAGACTAGGTGTAAAACCTTTATATATTTACCATGACAAGGAACATTTAATCGTTGCATCTCAAATTAGTGCAATTCCGCCATTGTTAGATTTAGAGTTGTCTGTGGATGAAAATTCTGTATATGCTTTCTTCTCATTGGGATACATTCCAGGAGAACTGTCAATTTACAAAGAAATAAAAAAGGTTAAACCAGCCTCTATAAATGTTATAAAACTCAAAGAAGGGATTCAATCCAGTGAATCAATTTATTGGGAAATTAACAATTTGAATTCAAATTTAACGCAAACTGAAAAAACAACTAAGCTCGAATCTTTATTAAAAGACGCTATTGGTTTGAGACAAATTTCTGATGTTAAAGTGGGTTCTTTTTTAAGTGGTGGATTAGACAGTAGTTATGTTACTAAAATCATGCATGAGAATAGTAAGGATTTGAATACATTTACTATTGGCTTCAAAGAGAAGTTTGACGAGGCTCCTCATGCGCAAAAAGTAGCAGATTTTATAGGAACGAAACATCATTCAATTTATTTGGAAGCAAGCGATGTAAAAGATATTATTTTAGATTTCACTAAGTATTTTGACGAACCTTTTTCTGATGACGCAGCAATTCCTATGTTATTCCTTTCTCGAGAAGCTAAAAAAACCGTGAAAGTAGTAATTTCATCAGATGGAGGAGATGAAGTTTTTGCAGGCTATTCGCGATATATCAAAGTTCTAAAGACCCACGAAATGTTAAATCGTACTCCAGATTTTGTTTTGAACTTCTTGAAAAGTATAGTGAAAATTAGTATTCAGTTTTTGCCAAAACAAAGTAAATTAGTAAATAATTTGTGGCGTTTCAAGAATATTATTACCAAAGATAAATACAAACGATTGTCTAATTTAATATTCTTCGCAGATCGAATTCCAACACCCGAATTGAATAAAGTTCTTGATAATAAAATTACAAAGACAGAGTTTAGTCATAATTTTTATCAAACAAAGAATAATAACTCTCCTCTTAAAAATCTTTTATATATAGACTTAAAAGAATCATTGGTAAATCAAATGCTGGTAAAAGTGGACAAATCTACTATGGGTGCTTCTATAGAAGGTCGAGAACCATTATTAGACCATAGGCTATTTGAATTTATGGCATCTTGTTCAGACGAAGATCTGATTAAGGATCAAAAAACAAAGTATCTCTTTAGAAAGATTATTAACAAGGAGTTTAACGATTCTGAAATTTTAAATAAGCCTAAATTAGGTTTTAATACGCCTATTTATAATTGGTTATGTTTCTCATTTGATAGTTATGTAGAGGAAGAATTTAGAAGTATTAATGAGCTAAAAATCCCCTATTTAAAACAAGAAGAACTATTAAATATGTGGAGTGAATTTAAACTAGGTAAAATATATTACCAAAATCTAATTTGGAGAAGCTTGATTTGGGTTCAGTGGTATAAAAGATATAAAGCTAATTTATAGGATACTAATAAATAAAAATATATAAAAGGTCAAAAGAAGTTGTATTAATTTCTTTTGTAGAGGTCTAAATTTAATATTTAGTAAATTTCTTTAGAAAACACCATCTTATTTCAATTTTGAACGCAGTTCAAAAAACTATGATTCAGAAGAAGTCTGTTGCAATTTTTGATTTTTGTGAAACTCTTGTGGATCTTCAATCTGCTGATGAGTTTGTTTTATTTGTACACCATAATAATCAATTGCCAATTTTAAATCAAAGGTTATTTGCGTGTTGGAAGTGGGCAAGAAAATTTCGATTCCTGGCTATTTACGATCGAATTTTCCGAAATAATCCTATTGAAAAAAAATGGCTATTGTATAGTTTGAAGGGGTTGACGGAATCATTTATTATCCAGCAGGCAACACAATTTTCGGAATGGTTAAAAACGAGAATAAATGAAAATGTATGGAGTCAATTTGAATTAACCACAAAATATTCAGATATAGTAATTATTTGTTCGGGTGGTTATGAAGTTTATTTGGACGCATTTTTTAGCGAATTTAATGTCCAAATTATAGCTACGCGAATTAAATTCAAAAATGGGAAATTTACGGGAAGAATGGATGGGTTAGATTGTTTAAAAGAAGAGAAAGTTAAACGCATAGAAAAGTACTACGGCAATGATTTTTGGTCAATTGTAAACATTGAATTTTATTCAGACAGTATTACGGATTTGCCATTGTTTGAGAAGAGTAAAAGGAAAATAGTAGCCTATAAAAACAAGCCTCCAGTTTGGGCGAATGCAGATAAGTTTGAAACATTAAAATGGAAAAATTGAGATATAGGAATTGGTTGTTTTTTGAATTTGAATTTTGGATTAGATTAATTTGGTATTATATAAAAAATCGGCGGTTAGATGATAAAAAATACATTAGTCAAATTTTTGTAAAGGCACATGGTTATCAAATGGACTTTGAAAATCCAAAAAGTTTAAACCAAAAGTTACAATGGATTAAATTAAATGATAAGAGAGAATTGTTTGTTCAACATGCCGATAAAATTGAGGTTCGTGGGTTTATTCGTGAACATTTTGGTGATGAATATGTAATTCCCTTGTACGGAGTATACACAGATTTTTCTGAGATTCCACTCAAAGAATTACCTCTGCCTTTTATAATGAAAACTAATCACGATTCGGGAAATTATATAATTGTTCGCGATTTAGAGGAAGTAAACTGGAAGAAAGTAAAATTTGATTTTGTTAGGGCATTAAGAATCGACTATTACTGGTTTCAAAGAGAGTGGCAATATCAAAAAATTCATAGAAGAATTTTAGTAGAGCAACTGTTATCTGATGAAACCGGACGAATTCCTGATGATTTTAAATTCAATTGTTTCAATGGTAAGGTAGAGTTTATCTATGTGGCAAATGATCGAGAAGGTGAGAATCGAAGATTCATATTTAATAAAGAGTGGGAATTATTGCCGTTTTCATGGGGATCCAAATGGAAGAAGAAATCCAACATGGTTAGCATTCCTTCTATACCCCAAAATTTGGATCAGATGATCGCAATTGCGGAAAAAATTGCCCAATATTATTTGTATGTACGGGTAGATTTATATTCACTAAACAATCGAATTTATGTAGGTGAAATTACACATACACATGGAGGTGGATTTGATCGGATTTATCCTCGGGAATGGGATTTTAAGTTGGGTGAAAAATTGAAAATTAGTAAGGAATTGATAGAGCAATTGCCAAGAATCACAAATTCAGTTAACAATTGAGTTCGAAAAATAACTCCACCCGAATTTTAATCGTTTCCCGGGATATTGAAATCGGAGGAATGCAAAGAGCAGCAATTACCTTAGCTCAAAACTTGGTGAATGCAGGTATTTCAGTGGATTATTTTTGTTTATTTAAGAGAAGAGATCCTGAAGAATTTAAGGAAATAGATGCTCGGATTAAACTGTTTCAA
Organism: Chitinophaga pinensis; assembly: GCA_945890895.1. Classification (GTDB taxonomy): domain Bacteria; phylum Bacteroidota; class Bacteroidia; order NS11-12g; family UBA955; genus VMCP01. The sequence goes on from CAMDDG010000005.1 coordinate 61,171, forward strand.
CCCATGTATTATAGAGAAACTACTCCAAAGTGGTTTTATATAGTATATAATTATTTACGTTTGAAATCCGTTTCAAATCAGTTTAAATACGATCGAATTTTATCATTCGGGGAGCATTTTAATGGATTCAATATCTTGGCACTTTGGAGTCATAGAAAACGATTGTTTGTGTTAGATAGAATGAATCCCGAGTTGAATTGTGGCTTTCCCAATGAGTATCTAAGACGAAATATCTATAAGTACACAAAAGGGTTGATTGCGCAAACTGATTTTGCAAAAGAGGTGCTTTATCTGAAAACGCATCACCCCAATATTCGTGTGATTCGGAACTTTTTATCATTGAATGATAAGGTGATAAAAGAATTGCAAGAAGCACGTTTTGAAAACAGTTTAATGGAATCACCTTTACCGCAGTTACTGTTTGTAGGTAGGTTAAGTCCTGAAAAAGGAGTGAGTACGTTAATTGAATCCGCTTTGAAATTGATGAATGATGACGCTAAATTTCAATTGAATATTGTAGGTGAAGGAGTGTTGATGAACGAATTGATGCTCCAATATTCCACCGCAATGGCCACCAGTAAGCGTACAACCAATGAGAATATCACTCCGATAATTAGTTTTCATGGAGCAGTTAGTGAGCCGGTTGGATTTTTTAAATCCAGTCACATTTTTATATTGCCATCTCTATCTGAAGGATTTCCTAATGTTTTGATTGAAGCAATGAGTGCAGGAATGGCCTGTATTGTAAGTGATCGGTTGAAAAATAAATTGTCATTTTTAAAGGATAATGAAAATGTTGTATTCTTTGAGTGTGAAAATTATATGGATTTAACGGATAAAATAAATCACATTTTAACCGATGCAGTTTTGTGGAATAAATTATCAAAGAACGCAATGAAACTGGCAAGCTGGTTTCAAACAGATTCCATTTTAAATGAATATCTAGAGGTATTAGATCTAAACCAATCATGCGTAAAAAGGTAGTATTCAATAATATCACATTTACCTTTCAAAAAGCAGGTGGTGTTTCAATGATTTGGTCGGAAATACTGCGTTATTTCCTTGAATTTGGAACCAATGATTGGGAAATATGGTTGGTGGTTTCTACCGAAGATGAAAAGAATATATATTGGCAACAACTGAAAAAAGAATTTGATTTTGAGCAACTTGGGGTACACATTATTTCAGATAATCGCAAATTGTGGCGGCGAAGATTGTTGCCATTACGATTAACAGAATTTAAATCTGAATTTATATATTTCACATCTGGAAATGACTGGTCAGTAAACAAATATGCTATAAACGCTTCTATTTTTCATGATGCACTTTATGAGATTTATTTTAAGTGGAATTTGCCATCGGTTGTTAATGTTGTCTTCAGATATTACACCCTTAAAAATTCGAAATTGGTTTTTTGTGTAAGTCATAATTCTGCGCTTGATCTCAAGAAATTTTACCCAAATTTAGTTTCAGAAAAACGAATAATTGAAGTAGTCTATAATGGCTTGCCAGCTGCATTTGGTCAGAAAACGGAGTTAGACTCGAATCAGAATTTACTCAGGGAGAATGTCCCCCAAGACAATAAAAAACCTACATCTGTACTTAAAAAAATTCTATTTGTTGGTAGACGTTGGGGGTATAAAAACTTGAAGTATCTTTTTAAAGAGGAATATTTGGGCGATATCTGTGAAATGTATTTTGTTGGTGGAGAAGAATTTACGGAAGATGAAACACATCAGTTGAATCGAATTTTTGGCACTTCGGGTTGGCATAAACTAAAAACATTGTCGGAATTTGAATTGTTGGAAATGTATCGAAGTGCATTCTGCTTGTTTTATCCCAGCAAAACAGAAGGGTTTGGATTGCCAGTAATTGAAGCACAAGCATTGGGTTGTCCAGTAGTGTGTTATCCGAATGCGGCAGTCAAAGAAATTGCCCAGGATAGTGTTTTGTATTTGAATACGGAAGGATCTAATTTTAGAGATATAATAGAAAGTCAAGAGTTAAAAGACAATCGCGCTATTTGGATTGAACGGGGATTGGAAAATGCCCGAAACTACCCAGCATCAAAAATGGCAGCGCAGTATTATTCAAAACTAAAGGATTTATCATGAACATAATTTGCAAATCGTCGATTGATATTACCGATAAAGAATGGATCGAAATCACGGATTCCTTCACTGCAAATTTTTCAGGTGATTTACAATGGCAAAACTTTAAGAAGTACTTTCTGAACTCCTATTTGGGATATGCTTATCATTCATTGGTATTAAACAATGAAAACAGAATTGTAGGACACACCGCTTTTATTCCCAAAAAATATCTCTGGAATGGAGTTGAGGTTTTAATGGCACAGAGCGGATCTACTTTTATAGATAAAGAATATAGAACCGACTTACTCCTCTACAGAAAACTGTACGATGCTTTGAAGAAGTACGTTGCTGAAAAAGGGGTTCAATTCATTCTCATTGTACCCAATAAAGCGGCTTATACGTATACTGAACGTATTTTGAAATGCAAAAATATATTTGAACTTGATTATTACATCATTCCAAGTACAGGAATTTACTCGCGTTGGGGGACTTTTTTGGGGATGTTGTTATGGCCTCTTAAAGGGGTGCAGATTCTTATATTTAGTTTGTTTTTGGAGTTCATGAACATAAGGCTAAGATTCAATAAATCCAAAAACTCAGTTGATAAACGATTGAGTTTGATTCGGAATGAAGAATTTGAAAAGTTTCGCTATTACAATGATCGTGAATATCGTATAACTCATTCGGGGAAATTGAAATATGTGCTCAATACCAAAATAGAAAAGGGAATAAAAACAGCGTATCTCATGCATTTTGAATTCGGCGGAATCGTAGATTTTGTAGCGTTTAAAAGAACTATTAATCATATACAGCTTTCTAAAGATGCTCCAGAACTAATCATGTTAATTGGGAATTATGAATGGTTAATGGACGGTTTGTTTAAATTACCTAAAAAATATCAGCCACAACGTTTTCCCTTAATGATAGATGTTATGAGTCTGTCGAATGAGCAAACGGAGTTTTTGTTGGATAGGACGAATTGGAAATTTTCACTTGAAAATTTTGATGTGAGATAATGTGACAACTTTAATCGTACTTCACTCGGGAATAGGCATTACATTTGAATTCGAGTTTAACAATTGTCTGGAATTATGATGCATTTGGCTGTAAATATTTCCCAAACTTAAACGTAAATCGAGTTCTTGAATTTTTTAAATCTTAAAATCAAATAGTACAAATGACAAATACTGAAAAATTAACTCAAGCTTTTTGTGAAGCTTTAATGATCGATGCCTCTGCCGTTACCAATGAATTGAGCTACCAAGGAATTGCGGAATGGGATTCAATTTCACACATGGTGCTTATCAGTGAAATTGAAGGCGCTTTTGAGGTGTCACTTGAAACGGATGATGTAATTGACCTATCTAGTGTTGCCAAAGCAAAAGAAATTCTGTCAAAACACGGCGTAGATTTTAATTAATCCAATTTTAAGTAAACTCATTCGAATACCATAGAAACCGACTAAGTTCGGTAGTCGAATGGATGCTTAACAGAAATTTTTCTGATTTTACTTTTCGATTTGAATACACGAGTATCAAATTATTCATTTATTTAGAACAGTAATGACATGTTATTAAAAGACAAATGCGTATTAATTACGGGTGCTAATCGAGGAATTGGACTTGCTATTAGCCTGCTATTCGAAAGAGAAGGTGCAATTCTGGTTCTTGGGGTTCGATCTGAAGAAAGCATAGAACTATTGAAATCTCAAATGCAGTTTCCGGAAAAGCATATTTATTTGGAAATGGATATTGCTAACAAAGAAAGTGTGGATGCGGCTTTTAAAATTTTAACCGAACGTAAGATATATTGTGAAGTATTAGTGAACAATGCTGGAATCATGCTTCCCCCGAAAACCTTTAATTTATTCAATGAAGAGGAGTATATTAAAACATACGAAATCAATGTATTAGGTAGTATGAGGGTAGCGAAAAATGTAATGAAACATTTTCTTCGATTAAGAAAAGGTTCTATCATTAATTTAACTTCTATTTTGGGTACACATGGAGCTGTTGGGCAGGCAGTATATTCATCGAGTAAATCTGCGATAATTGGGTTTACAAAATCGTTAAGCAAAGAGTTTGCGCCTTTAAATATTCGAGTAAATGCAATTGCGCCGGGCTTTATTCAAACGGATATGACGGCAGGAATCGACGAAGTTTCAAGAGAAAAGAATTTGAGTTCCATTGGAATGAAGCGTTTGGGTACCCCAGAAGATGTAGCAAATACGGCTCTATATTTCGCTTCAAACTTGTCTGAATATGTTACAGGACAAATTATTGGTGTGGATGGAGGTATGGTAATTTAAATTAGAATAATTGGAAAATAGACCATCTAGATTAACAGATTATATTCGAGCGAATCGCGCTCTGTATTTTATAGATTCTTCCAATCAACAGGAATTTACTTACACCGAGTTAGTAGATGCATACGTAGTTGATAACTCATTGGGATTATTGTTTTTATACGTTGAGAACAGTATGAAGTGCTTATCAGCTTTTTTTAGTGCGATGGAGACTGATGCAACCGTTGTTTTATTATCTTCAAAACTTCCTGAAGAACTAAAGAAGAATTTAGAAACTCAGTATTCTCCCAATATAATTATTGATCCACAAAGGCATGAAATAGAACATTATCAGTTAATTGAAGTCGAAAATGGGGCATTTAAATTAAATTATTTTTGGCAACCTGAAGATAATTTGGATTACCGCAGTGGGAATAAGATTGCTTCTGAAATAAAACTGTTATTATCAACTTCTGGAACAACAGGATCCCCGAAATTGGTGAAATTATCGGAGGAGAATTTAATTTCTAATTCGGAGTCAATTGCGAGTTATTTACCCATTTCAGCGGAGGATGTTGTACCATTGAATTTACCCATAAATTACTCTTATGGGTTATCTGTATTGCTGAGTAACTGTATTTTTGGTGGTAAAATCTTAGTAACCCATGAAGATTTTTTAACGCGAAAATTTTGGGATGATTTCAATAAGTACGATTGTAATTCATTTGCCGGTGTACCCATCAATTATGAAATTCTAGATCGGATTGGATTCCGAAATTGGCAATTAAATCGGTTGAAATATTTTACGCAAGCAGGTGGTAAGTTGAGTGAAGCTTATATTGAAAAATTTGAACAGTATGCTATCCAAACTCAATCGAAGTTCTTTGTTATGTATGGAGCCACTGAGGCTACGGCGAGAATGTCGTATCTTCCTCCCCAATATCTAGAATCAAAGCGCGGTTCCATTGGGATTCCAGTTGCAAATGGGGAGTTTAAGATTGATGAAATTTCAGGGGAATTGATTTATAAGGGTCCTAATGTTTTTGGGGGATACGCACAAAATTCCAGGGACTTAGAGTATTGGGAAAACCAAAAGGAGTTATTAACTGGCGATTTGGCCCGATTGGATCAGGATGGATTCTACTACATAACCGGTAGAATTAAACGAATCGTAAAATTGAGTGGTAATCGAATTAATTTAGATGAAGTTGAGCGTTTTTTAGCAGAAAAGACAAATCATTCATTTAAATCCATCGGTGTTGATGATAAATACCTTTGCTTGTTTTATTTGGATACAGATTCAGTAATTGAGAATTCGGAAATTATTATAACCGAAGATGAAAAGAACGCCATAAAGAAAGTACTTCAAATGGATTTTAAAATTCATCCCACACAAGTAAAATTCAAAGGTTTAAAAAATGTCCCCTTAACGAGTAATGGTAAAGTCGATTACACAGGGTTAAAAGATTTGATTTAAAGAGATATTTAATTTTGATGACAGATTTAGAGAATATTTTTCGGTTAGCTCCTTTCGAATTGAGTAGAACAGAAAAACAAGAATTGATGCTGAATGGATTGAATCAACTGCATCAATTTCATCGAAATAACAGCGAGGAATATTCGGATTTCAGCAGATTATTGTTCAAAGATAATTCCGAGTTTACTCGTTTAGAACAAGTACCGTTTTTACCCGTTTCAGCCTTTAAAAATCACTACCTAAAGAGTGTTTCAGACGAAAATGTTTTTAAAGTGCTTACATCCAGTGGAACAACCGGACAAGCTGTGAGTCGAATCGTTTTAGATAAACCAACATCTCAATTACAAACAAAAGCATTGAATTCCATCATTACCGGAGTAATTGGTTCTCAGAGACTTCCCATGTTAATTGTTGATTCAAAAGTCGTTTTCGCTAATCGGAGTTCTTTCTCAGCGAGAGGCGCTGGGATAATGGGATTATCTATTTTTGGTAAGGATCATACGTATATTTTAGATGAGAATTTCGAATTGGATTTAACCAAGTTGACGGAGTTTCTAACCAAATATAATGGACAAAAGATCCTAATTTTTGGATTTACATTTATGGTGTGGGAGTTTCTTTTTAAGCAGATCGAAAAAGGACAACTGGATTTATCACAAGCTATTTTGATTCACAGTGGTGGTTGGAAGAAATTAGAAAACATGGCGGTGAATAACGAAGTCTTTAAATCAGAATTCTACGATAAACATAAATTAAGTGAAATTTATAATTTCTACGGAATGGTAGAACAGGTAGGTTCGGTATTTATTGAAAATTCACAAGGATTTTTACATTGTCCTAATTTTTCGGATGTCATAATTAGGAATCCTATAGATTTCTCGGTCCAACCTCATGGTGAACCGGGGTTAATTCAGGTGCAATCGTTGTTGCCTTGGAGTTATCCAGGCCACTCGTTATTAACAGAAGATTTAGGTGTAGTAATGGGTGAAGATGATGCAGAAAATGGTTGGAAGGGAAAGTATTTTAAGATCTTAGGTCGGTCAAAGAAGGCAGAATTAAGAGGTTGTTCAGACACATTTAAAAAGTAGAATGGCATTAATCAAGCAAATTCAAATTGATTCATTGGATCAAATTTCTGTATTCAGTCCCAAGGATAATAATGATTTAAATAGGGATCAGAAAAAAGCAGGGAAGTGGTTTGATGATCGAGTAATTCATTTCTTGGATGATTTATCCAAAAATGTGATGAGAAATGCTTTGATCCGAAATCGTCCGGATATCATTGCTGTGGCCTTTTGGATTCGAAAGTCTAATTTAAGGAAAATCCAGTTGGAACTAGGATTTAACAACACCAATACAAATGGTTCTGATGAAAGAAATTCAAATTCAGAAATTACACAATCGAATCAACCTTATGCATTCGGCCCATTGGGTACAATTTTTCATATTTGCCCCGCAAATGTAGACACCATATTCTTATATAGTTTAACTATTTCTATGTTGTGTGGAAATAAGAATATTCTTAAAATTTCCTCTCGAATGCAAGATACAGGATTGCTTGAGTTATTTAGAGTGATGTCTGAATTACTTGAAAAACATGAAATGGATTCGGGTTTTGTGGATTTTATACAATACAAAAACGAGGAGGAAATTACACGATATATTTCAAAAAAGGTTGATGGTCGGGTAATTTGGGGTGGAAATTCTACTATAGAAAAAATTCGATCAATTCTGGCTGCACCACGTTGTCGGGACATCAGTTTTGCCGACCGAGTATCATTGAGTGTTTTCTCCGCAAAAGAGTTGATGGAATTGAATTCAGAAGGGTGGGCGGATTTATTGAATAAGTTCGATAATGATGCCTATTTATTTGATCAATTGGGCTGTTCATCCCCTCAAATAATTTATTTTTTGGGAGAAAATCGTGAGAAGGATGCAACCGCAATACACATATTTAAAGAAAAGTTAAGTTCATTTTTAGCAAGCAAGAATGAACTAGATGCCGCTTCATTGTCATCCCTTAAACTGAATAAAATTATGGATGATATAGCGGAGGAAGATAATAAATTGCCCATAGTCAATGTGGAATTTGGGTCATTAGTTACATTTATAGAATTAGAAAAATTACCCGATATTGAAATGATTTCTACGTGTGGGGGTGGTTATTTTTATGTTCGATGCATTTCGAATGCATTAGAATTGGCTGAAATTCAAGATAAGAAAGTTCAGACCATAACACATTGGGGATTAAATGAATCCCAAAAACAGGAAGTTGAATCCTTAAAAAATGGAGTAGGTATCGACCGGGTAGTTCCGTTGGGCGAAGGATTGAGTTTTGATTATGTTTGGGATGGGTACAATTTATTTTGGGAATTAAGTAAGATTACGCGTGGTTAAGTCGGAAGAATTAAAATTTAAAAATAATAAACCAACTATTGCTTTAGTTTCTCCATTTGAACCATCGATATTGGATGGGGTTCAACCGTTGAGATACATGGAAATAACTCGAGTTGCATTGGAAATGGGTTATAATGTTTTGTTTGTAACTTCCACATTTAAACATGTTACCAAGCAACACAGACATAATCAATCTCGAGTATTTGAGGTTTCGGCTGAACATAAAATTGTTTATCTCAAATCAATTGGATACAAAAGGAATATCAGTGTACTAAGATTTATCGATCATACGATATGGGGTTTTAAGGTATTAAAAACATTTAAACAATTTGATCGAATCGATGCAGTTATAGCTACATTTCCAACGGTAGTTTCGAATCTATTAATTTCGGATTATTGTGAGAAGAAGGAGATTCCATTTGCTTTAGACATTATTGATCCTTGGCCGGATTCGTTTCATGGAGTTGTACGTAATGTTTGGTCGAAAAGATTTATATGGCTAATAACTTTACCTCAGAAATGGTTGATTTTATTGGGTTTGAGAAATGTTGACTTTTTAATTGGTTTGTCGAATGAGTATGCACAATGGGGCAAACAACTTTATTTAAAACCAACAACTCAGTATTTAGCGGTTTATCCTGGAGTGAATTTGGATTATTCAAGGTCTATTTTGGAATTAGGAAAGCGTCAAAACTCATATTTAAAGGAAGCCGAAATTGAAATTATTTATCTCGGTAGTTTGAGTGATACCTACGATATTCCCTGCATTTTAGAAGCAGCGAAAATCATGGATGGTGAGGGGTATTTTAAAAGGGTGAAATTTCATATTGTGGGTTCCGGAAATCAGGCGCAGAGCATCCGAGATTTTATTCAAATACATCAGCTAAAGAATCTTGTGTATCACGGGCGGTTAGAAGATGAAGATCTTATGCCATTAATGTCACAATGCGACATAGGTTTGATTCAACACAAATCGGATGCCTCTCAAAGTATAACATATAAGCCATTTACCTATTTGGGATATGGATTGGTTTTGATTAATTCGCTTTGGTCAGAAGTGAGAAATCTGATTGATTCTTATGAAATTGGATTTACACATAAGCCATCGGATGCGAGAGGGTTGGTAGATTGTGTATATAACTATTTGGATCATCCGAATTTATTAAAAGAGCACAAATCGAATGCTTTAAAATGTGCCAATGAGATTGGTGATAATTCGAAGAATTATTTTGAAATGATCGAAAAAATTATGATGTAATGAATTTATTGACTTTCGACATAGAGGATGGATTGAATTTAAATCTTCGCCAAAATTTTGGTTTGTCTATAGATCCAACCGATCGGGTGGTTTTTAATACTCGAAAGATTTTGGATTTACTGAAAAAATATCACGTAAAAGGCACATTTTTTATTCTTGGGGAAATTGCTGAATTTTTTCCAGAATTGATTCTTGAAATTCGCGATCAGGGACATGAAATAGGTGTTCATGGATACAATCATTTGTTGTTTACCAGGAATAATCCAGATACTATTTACGATGAAATTTCAAGAGCTAAAGAACGCATCGAGTCGATAACCAAATGTGAAGTTTTGGGGCATAGGGCGCCGGCATTTTCCATTACTCAGGATACACCGTGGGCGTTTGATGTAATTCGAAAAGCGGGTTTTAAATACGACAGTTCCGTTGTGCCCGCAACGAATTTAAAATACGGTTTGGATGGGTTTCCAAAAGAAATAACAAAAGTAGATACGAAATATGGAGATTTAGTAGAAGTTCCCATTAGTTTTATTAATTGGATGGGAATAACAATTCCATATTTGGGAGGATCGTATTTGATTCGATCTCCAAAATATGTAGTTAAAAAATGGATTTCTGATTCCAAGAATAATGATCAAGCAAAGTATTTGATGTTATATTTACATCCTTATGAATTTGATACGGATTATAAGCACTTCCCAGAAGTATATCGTTCTAAAGTTTCAATTCGGTACCCTAAATTTTATTTGCAGACCTTAATTTCGAGATATAATCGGTCTTCATTATTGCCAAAAATGGAAATGATTATTCAAGGTTCTACTACCAAAGGAAATCAAAGTATTTTGGAATATTTATCACAGAATGGATTCTAAAATTACACAAATCAGTGAAAAATGTAACAATGTGACAAATTATGATACGAGTTTTGAGGTATTTCATATCTTGTTTTTAGGTGGCGTATTAAAATTTCATTAAAATTGTAATTGATTTTTTTGTGGAAAGCACCATAAACTTAGTGAAGACGCAAATACATAGGAAATCCGCTAATTTCTAACTTTATATCTTTAGGAACTTTAAAATAAAATGAAAAACATCTTGATTTACGGTGCTGGGGGCTTTGGAAAAGAAGTATTTTGTTTACTTCGAGAAGAGAACCAGTTCAGTAATGAATGGAATTTTTTAGGGTTTTTAGACGACAATTTACCTGTTGGTACGGACCTAAAGTTTGGATTGGTTTTAGGAGGGATTGATTTTTTGTTGCAATCGACTGAGCAGTTGTATGTAGTATTAGCAATTGGTAGTCCAGTTACACGCGAATTAATATCTCAAAAAATAAACAACAAGAACATCATTTTCCCCAATTTAATTGCACCAGATTTTCGAGCATTAGATCAAGAATCGTTGAAAATGGGTGTTGGAAATATTATTTTCTCAAAGTGTTCAACCAGTGTTGATGTGAGTATTGGAAGTTTTAATATTTTTAATAGTCAGATTGCCATTGGTCACGACTCTTATATTGGAGATTATAATACATTTATGCCGGGAACCAGAGTATCGGGTTCGGTGTATATTGGTAAATCGAACAATTTTGGAATGAATAGCGCGGTCCTTCAGAATGTTCAAATTGGAAACAGAAATAAATTGGGTCCTTTAAGTTTTCTCACAAAGTCAATTAAGGATGATGGTACATTTATAGGTTCGATCGCGAAAAAATTTGCTTTTTAATACTTAGAAAAACTTA
>CAMDDG010000006.1 GCA_945890895.1 Chitinophaga pinensis
CATCGAAGAGTTCAATAAACCCGTAGATAAGACCAAATGGGGCATGTCGCCTCAAACGGTGAATGCGTATTACAATCCTTTGTATAACGAAATCGTATTCCCTGCAGCAATTTTGCAAATGCCATTCTTTGATTTCAGAAATGATCCTGCAGTGAACTTTGGTGGAATCGGAGCGGTGATTGGACATGAAATTTCACATGGTTTCGACGATGCTGGTGCGCAATTCGACGAAAATGGAAACTTGGTAAATTGGTGGACAGAAGAAGATTTGAAGCAATTCAAAGAGCGTGGAAAGATGTTGGCTGATCAATACAGTGCTTATGAAGCATTGCCAGGCAAATTTGTAAACGGAGAATTTACATTGGGTGAAAACATTGGAGACTTGGGTGGAGTTGCATCAGCATACGATGGTTTGTTGTTGCATTTAAAGCGTCATCCTGTTGATCAGAAGTTAGATGGATACACTCAGGAACAACGTTTCTTTATGAGTTGGGCTACTATTTGGAGAGGTAAAATTCGCGATGAGGAATTAGCCATGCGTTTGGTAACAGATCCTCATTCGCCTGGATACTTCCGCGCTATTGGTCCTTTGCAGAATCACGAAGGATTTTACAAGGCGTTTGGAGTGAAGCCAGGAAACAAAATGTACCGCACGGATGATATTCGCGTAAAAATTTGGTAATTCTCTTTTTTTAGATACCTTTGGGTTATCTAAAAAAATGGTATTTAATTATTTATTCCGTATAATGGGGGGAATGAATCGCGCAGCGATACGTTTCCCCTTTATGGTTTTAATGGGGGTTGTGATTTCAAGTTGCTTTTCTATTGTATTGGAATTGCCTGAACCCACCAGAAATCAATTACAAAAATCCATATTTGAGGTTACCACTGTCTGTGCAGTGGGAATTTCCTTGTTTTTCACGGCACATTTATTTGCGGAAAATGCAAAAAATAAAATGCAAAAATGGGGTGCATTTATAACCGCTTTTGGATTGTTGGTATTGCTGTATTTTACCATTGCTGACTATTCTTTCCGCCGCGAAATGGAAGAAGAAACCGTGCTAAAAGCGTTTGTTTTTGGCGTATTCAGTCACATGTTGGCTGCCTTTCTTCCCGTAAAAAACAGAAACAATGCCAATGCGTTTTGGCAATACAATAAAGAACTGTTTATCCGTATTTTAACCACGGCTTTGTATTCTGGAGTGCTATTTTTGGGACTGGCAGGAGCAATTTTGGCGGTAGATTTATTGTTTAAAGTAGAAGTTGATTATAAAATTTACGGTCATCTGTGGTTTTGGATTGCAGGTGCAGGTAGTGTGTTTATCTTTGGTTCGGGAATCCGTGAGGATATCACCGATTTAGAAGAAGAGAATGATCATCCCAAGGGATTAAAACTATTTGCCGGATACGTTTTACTGCCCATTTTAGTCATATATTTAATCATCCTGTATTTGTACGCGGGTAAAATTTTGTTTACCTGGGAATTGCCTATTGGTTGGGTGGGAAATTTGATTATGGCATTTTCTGTTTTGGGGATGTTAGCGTTGCTGCTACTTGATCCATTCGGTACCGATGAAGGGAATTCTTGGATCCGTCGTTACACACGATCATTTTACATGGTATTATTGCCCTTGTTGGTTTTGCTTTTTGTGGGGATATATGTGCGTATCGATTCCTATGGCGTTACCGTGGTTCGATATTTCTTAGCAGCTCTTGGAGTTTGGTTGTTGTTCATTTCATTGTATATGACCATCAGTCAGAAGAAGCGACTGTGGATCATCCCAGCCAGTTTAGGAGCCATGGCTTTTGTGGTGTTGTATATACCCTATTTGAATGCTTATTCTGTGGCTGAACGATCTCAAACCAAACGTTTGCATAACTATTTGGCTGCACAAGGGATGTATAAAGACGGAAAATTACAACCCTCTAAAACGGTTTTAACAGACTCTGTTTCTGGAAATGCTTTCAGTATTGTTGAGTATTTAACCAATTTTCATTTTAAAACGGGGTTGGAACCTGTTATTAAAATGGAATTTGAACGAAATAAGCAAAATGAACAAATTTTAAATGAATTGGGTGTTTCAGATTACCAAAATTTGAAAAGCGATTCATTGAATTCAGAATATAAAAAGAAGTATTTGTCAGAATGGGAATCGTCTCAAATATTGAATTACCAATTGAAGCAATACGGAATAGAATACCACTACTTAAGAGGAAATAATAATGAAGATGCTGAAAATACCGTCACAGATACGGTTACCGCAACGCCTGCGATTGAAGCTTTAGAGAGAATTTATCCTGTGTTAAAATCCGATAAGTTCAATCAAATTGTTTTACCAAGTAATGGGGGAGTTGAGGCCACTTATTTATTAAACTATACCGCGCTATTTAATAGTCAAGTCATTGATAAAAAACTCAAATTGGGTTATCAAACCAATACAAATCACCCGGAATTAACGGTTGTTTATCAAGGTAAAAAGGTGGTCTTCAAAATCCATGAACACTTTGAAAAAATTATGCCGACACTGGTTGTGGGCTCAAAACTGAATATTTCGAGCCAAACATACAGTATTTCTCACGAATTAATGACTATGACACAAGGAAACGTTCAACTTCAATTTTTCAGTGTACCGTTTGAAGTAAATTCGACTCAAGACAAAAAAGTGGCCAGTTGGCAATTTGATCAAAGTTTTGGCTCTAACGAATTGAATTCGCGCGATGCCATAAATGGGGTGAGTTTTGCTATTTTGATACTCAAATAAGTATTTCAAATAGTATCTTTATACGTGCATTCAAAACAAATGCATTTCGTTAATTATAATCGTATAAATTACTCAACCCACTATTTACTTGTTTCGCTCTTGTTGTTTGGACACCGCATAAAGTTCTTCCATTTCAGCCAAGGTCATGTCTTTTAATGATTTACCCATGTCTTCTGCTTGGGCTTCCATCGATTGGAATCGACTCTTGAACTTAATGTTGCAACGCTCTAATGCCGTGTCGGGATTGATTCCACGCAAGCGGGCATAATTAATCAATGAAAACAAATAATCGCCAAATTCTTCCTCTTGGTGTTCGGGAGTTTTCGCCTCTTTGAATTCCTGCCATTCTTCTTCTACTTTTTCGTAAGCCAGTTCTGCATCGTCCCAATCAAAACCCACTTGGCTGGCCTTTTCCTGCATTCTATATGCTTTTACTATGCTGTTCAATCCTTTGGGAACGCCATCCAATACGCCATTTTTCTTTTTGCCTTTCTCCTGGAGTTTAATCTGCTCCCAATTTTGAAGTACCGTTTCAGTATTGTCAGCTTTCACATCACCATAAATATGAGGATGACGACGTATCAATTTTTCAATCAGCGTTTTACACACTTCACCGACATCAAAGTACTCCTTTTCGCTGGCTATCTTCGAGTAAAACACGATATGCAACATTAAATCACCGAGTTCTTTTTTCACCTCATCTACATCCCCCGACATAATTGCATCCGACAATTCATGCACTTCTTCAATGCTTAGGGTACGGATACTTTCCCATGTTTGTTCTTTATCCCAGGGACATTGGGCTCTCAAATCGTTCATCACATCCAGCAGTTGTGAAAACTGTTCCAATATTTCTTCTCTATTCATGGTGAATGGGTTGTAAATGGTTGTATTTTAATTTAATAGGTATTTGAATGTATTCGAGTTGGATTTTCGGGGGATGTTAATTCTATTCGAGGTAATTATGATTTTTAGGGTATTTTGAACCGACAACTGTAGAGCAAATTTACTGTTGTAATGCGAAGTTAATTACCAAAAAAATGAAAAAAGTTAAACCAGAAGTTTATGGGTTTAAAACTCCAACATTAGATCCATGAGTGCCAAATTAGTCATGGCTTCTACAATTGGAACTGCCCTGGGCAACACGCAAGGATCATGTCGACCAGATGCACTGAACGAAATTTCCTCGAATAAGGAATTTAGGGTGTTTTGATCCTTTTTTATGGTGGAGGTAGGTTTGAATGCTACTTCGAAATACAAGTAGCTGCCGGTTGAAATTCCGCCAATGATTCCGCCCGCATGATTGGTACGAGTACCAATGGATCCGTCGGATTGTATGCACCACTCATCGTTATTTTCAGCACCATTATTCAAAACAGCAGTAAAACCATCCCCAAAAGAAACCCCTTTTACCGCGTTGATATTCAATAGATAATGTCCTAAAACTGCTTGTAATTTTCCGAAAACGGGTTCGCCAATTCCCATAGGTACGTTTTCCACTACGCAAGCAATAATTCCGCCCAAACTATTTCCTGAATTTCGGGCTTCTTCAATGGCCGACATCATCTCAACTTGTTGAGGAAAGGGACATCGAATCGGGGAAGCTTCTATGTTTTCAGGGGTAGGGAAGTGGGAATATGGGTGTGTCGCTTGAGTTTTTGGATTCGAAGATGTAACATTCAATTCAGTGTTTATTGTAGATTCCATCGCCGAATCAGACTTACCAACGATTGAGTGAATTTGTTTCACCCAAGCTCGGGTGTGAATTTTACTGCCCTTTAATGCTGGATGTTGCTTTGCTGACCTTGATTTCAGCCATTGCTGTGCTAATGCACCGGCAGCTACCCAACCAGCTGTGATTCGTGCGCTGGAACGTCCGCCTCCGCGATGATCACGGTGACCGTATTTAATTTGATACAATAAATCTGCATGTCCGGGACGAAAAACTTCCTTTAAATGGTCGTAATCTTCTGGACGGGCATCTGTATTGGGAATGAGAATCGTTATGGGAGCACCGGTGGATTTATTTTCATACAATCCAGAGATGATTTGAAATTCATCTTTTTCTTTTCTGGGGGATGTAAATGCGTTTTGACCCGGTTTTCTGCGGTTTAATTGTTGCTGAAGTTCGGTGTGGTTGATTCTGAAATTAGATGGAAAACCATCGATAACGACGCCCACAAAGGGACCATGACTTTCACCGAATGAAGTTATAACCAGGTTCTTTCCAATGCTATTTCGACTCATAGGATTTCAAAGTTACTTTTTTAACTACCCAATTTTTGAAATTCTTTCCAAAATTGGGGGAAGGATTTTTCCACGCAATCAACATCATCCACCCATTGTGAAAATTCCTCTAGTTTATGGGTAGAATTATTTGTAAATCCAACTGTGAAGTTGGTTATTGAAGCAAATGTCATTGCCATTCTGTGATCTGAACACGTACGGAAAGGCAAGTTCGGTAGATTTAAATCCGATTGAAACGAATTCAATTGGGTTGGCATCGAATTTAAGAAATAGTTATTGGGCCATTGACTGTCTTGAATCAATTGAAATCCAAAACGGGTTAAATTCTCGTTCAATACAGCTATTCGATTTGATTCTTTATAGATCAGATTATGAATGTTTCTTAAATAAGCTGATTTTTTCAAAATAACCAGTGCTGCTACTAACGATGGCACCGTGTCCGGGATATCTCCAAGGTCCCAATCGAAATCAAATTTATCGGTTTGAGTTGTTGGGTGGTTGGAGTTCTCGTGCAGGATTTCGGGAAAAGGAACTTCAGCTTCTTTGTTTTCGAATGCGCTTTGAAGATTTTTGGATTGGTTAGGATTGTTTAAGTTTGAATTTCTTCGTACCAACAGTTGATCCATTTTGAATTCGAATTCTAAACCCAATTCTTCATAGAACGAAATCATTTTCCGATCGCCTTGATACGAATCCATTCTCAAATATTTAAATGAAATTTCCGAATTTGAATCTTGAACCAGCATTTGATTTAAGAAATAACTCAAAGAACTCCAATCTGCTTCTACCGTATATTCTTGTTTACCGTTATAATCTCCAGAAATAAATATCGTTTGATCGCGGAATTCAATCTGATACCCAAAATCACGCATCACAGATGCCGTCATTTTTATGTATGAGTCGGAATGCGAATGTCCCAATAGCTCAATTTCAACGCAATAATTTTGTGTTTGACTGGAATCGTGGCAATTTAATTCTGTTGAAAAAATGGAATCAGAATTTGGAATCCTGTTTTCATGGACGGAATTAGAAATCGCATTGTTTTTTAATCTACTCATCAAGCTACAGCTAATCAACATGATAGCACTTACAAATTGGCTCGAAATGCTACGATTTATCGCAAATTTTAATCGATTCGTCGCAATGTTATTATAATTTTCTCTAGGCAACAGTTGAACTGGGAAAAATCCATATTGGTTTACGTACTGAATTTTACATCCCCCGAAAGAGAGAACATCCACCAACGATTCAATGCTTCGGTTTTGCAAGCTTTCATTGCCGGTTATGATACACGGTTTACCTAAAACAGCACACAGAGTCAGGAAAAAGCGGGAAGGGGTGCCGGCATCTAAAAAATCGAATGTCGGAATAACTTCTTTGGTATCCGATTCTTCATTGGAATCCGATTCAAGTTGACGTAATGCGTTTAAGAGCAACTGCGTGTCTCTGGAATCGGATAAACCGTAAATATTTTTGAAAGGTGCACCATGAAGGTACGCTAGAATCAAAGCGCGATTGGAGATGCTCTTGGAGCCAGGTAAATGAATTTCTTTGGCGTTGTTACGCGTCATTTTCAGCTTCGAGTTCTTTAAGAACTGCGTGTTTCATAGCGAAATTACGCATTTCTTCTTCGGAAACTTCTATATTGTAATGACAATCTCCAATATTTTTAGCCAATGTAAATTGAATTTTACCGTGTGCATTCTTTTTATCGTGCATCAATAAACTCACTAATTGACTGGCTTCCTCTTCATCCCAAGAAATTTTTGGAAATAAAGGAAAAATTCGTTCTTCAATGATTTTTAAGGTTTCGAGGGATGTGAATCCCATTTCAACACCCATTACTGCTTCCCAATATATCCCGTTTGCAACAGAAATACCGTGAGTCATTTCTGGATCCTCGAAATAGATGGCCTCCAGTCCATGTCCGATGGTATGGCCTAAATTGAGAAGCTTGCGTTTTCCTTTTTCACGAAAATCGTCAGATACTACATCTTGTTTAAAGGAAACATTTTCGCGAATAATTTCCATCCAGTTTTGAGTTTCTTCAATTGGAGGAATACCATCTTGCGTTTTATGCCAGATGTTGCCACCTTGAATAATTCCATGTTTTAATATTTCCGCCCAACCGGATAAAATTTCTCTGTGAGTAAGGGATTTTAGAAAATCAATGTTTCTGAGAATTTTTGTGGGTTGCGTGAAAGTACCAATGATATTCTTGGTTCCGTAGAAATTGATTCCGGTTTTACCCCCTTCGGATCCATCTACCATAGATAACAGGGTAGTAGGAATATAAATACAAGGAATACCTCGCATGTATACCGAGGCTGCGAAACCCCCAAAATCCAAAACGGCACCACCGCCAAGTGCAATAACAACCGAATTGCGATTTACATCATTGCGAATCATTGCTTCCCAAAAGTCTTCACAAAAACCCAAGGTTTTTGCTTCATCTCCATCGGGAATTTCGTAAATGATATTATCAATGTTCTTATAAATTTCCAAAATAGGAAGACACAAAGCGCGAGAGGTAGTGGAAACTACCAACACGATTTTGTCGGGAGAGTTTAACGAGATCCAATCTCCTAACCTCTGGTCGATGGTGTCGGTAAATACAATCATTCTTTAATTTTTTCGTAACGTTTACTGTTTGTGGGGTCTAAATCATTCAGTAATCGGGTGATGATCGTCTTTTCCGCAGTAGTTCCTCCCTTATAGATCTCAACCAATTCTGGCCATTTAGTAGTAAAGAACAATTTTTGAAGCAAACTGTTTCGATTGCTTTGATTTGTTTCTGAAAGTTTTTGTAGGGATTCAGTAATTATCTTTCTTCCTTTCTCCGGATTTTCGTAAAATATATCCAAACCTTTACGATGGTATTCATACGTTAACACGCGAAAATCCTTGAATCTGGGACTGTTTAAATTTTCAGCTAAATAAAAGCGATTTCGCATTCCTTTTCCATCGCTTTGATTCCAACCCGGCTTATTGGTCATTAAATTGACAATAGTCTGAGCTTTAGCAAAATATAAATTACCTCCTAATTCCGAAAAACTATCGAAATCCCATCCCAAAGACACATATACATAATATGCCAAAAGCGTGGTCAAGTCGTTTAAATTCAAATTTTCTTGATAATCTAAATTGTCAAACTCTCTGTAATTGAAGGCCACATCTTCGTCATTGAATTGTAAAATGGTGCTTTTATATGTGGAATTGAAGATCGGTCGGGTTACTTGAAGTTGAACGGTCCCTACGATGTCGTTGTTTTCGGAAATAGAATTGACTTCAAAAAATAGAGAAATTTCCAACCGTTCTGAGACTTCTACCTTTTCTTCCGTCCATTTTCGATTGTTAATGAACTGCTGAATACTTTGCTCTAATGTAGTAAGTATTTGTTTATTAGCCAATTGGACACGAGGTGCAACCACTTGAACCTGTGCTTTAATTTCTTGAGCATGTAATTGTATTGGGCTTATTGCAGCCGCAATTAAACTTCCAATAAGGAAAATGGTGGATCGAAGCGACATAAAAAATAAATAGCTTCCGTGAATTTAATGAAATGATTGATTGTAACAAAAAATTAATCAAAAATCCATTGATTCAATGTTTCTACTATCAAATGTGCAATATCCGATTTCGAGGCAATCTCAGATTCTTTTTGCCTTCCATCTTTATGGATAATGTGAATTTTATTGGTGGGCGTTTTGAATCCGCTGTGTTCGGAAACAAGATTTAAAATCACGGCATCCAACTGTTTTTTTTCTAATTTTTCAACAGCATTTTGTAAGCCGTTATTGGTTTCGAGTGCAAATCCAACGGTTTTTTGATGAGGCTGCTTAGACAATGAAAGTGACTTCAAAATGTCCATGTTCTTCACCAAATTCAGCGTTAAATGTTCTTCAGATTTTTTTATTTTTTCGGGGGATGTCTGTTCAACTCGATAATCAGCAACCGCGGCAGACATGATCAACATATCACTACCAATAAATGCGTTTTGGGTTTTTTCAAACATTTCTTGAGCTGAAATTACCCGAGTTGTTTTTATATGACTTGGAATTTCTAAATGAGATGGACCCATAATTAAATGGACCTCGGCTCCCCAATCAGAAAGTACATGTGCAATTTCTAAACCCATTTGACCCGTAGAATGATTTCCAATAAATCGTACCGGGTCAATGGCCTCATACGTGGGACCTGCGGTTACTACCACCTTTTTACCGATAAATTGAGAGTTTTTTGGAGTAAAATGATCTTTCAGTACCGTAAATATGGTTTCTGGTTCTGCCATTCTACCTTTCCCAGATAATCCTGAAGCTAAGGGACCATTTTCTGCATCGATGATGGAAACTCCGCGTTCGATTAATGTTTTTAGATTCGTTTGAACAGACTCCTGCTGAAACATATCCAAATCCATTGCCGGTGCAATCCAAACAGGACAGCGAGCTGATAGGTAAGTAGTTAGTAGGAGATTATCGCATTGTCCGGATACCATTTTAGCGATGGTATTAGAACCACAAGGTGCAATAACGAGGGCATCGGCCCAAAGTCCAAGTTGCACATGATGATTCCATTGTCCAGATTCTGGATCGAAGAAATCAACCAGGGTAGGTTCTTCGGATAAAACTGAAAGTGTTTGTTGTGTAACGAATTGAAGTGCGGCGGGAGTACAAATAACTTTTACGTTTGCTTTTTGAAGTTTAAGCAAACGGACTAACAGGGGTATTTTGTATGCCGCAATACCCCCGGTAATTCCGATTAATATGTTTTTATTTTGAAGCATTGTCCGAATCGGGCAATCTCCAGTAGGTTTTGTTTTCGATGAACTCTTGAGTAGCCAAAATAGTTGGTTTAGGCATTCTCTCGTACATCAATGAAATCTCAATTTGCTCGCGATTTTCTTGAATTTCTTCTAAATTATCGCTGTCGTGAGCAAATGGTTCTAAACGATTTTTAAGTTCTTCCTTTTGCTTCTCTGCGATTTGGTCTGCACGACGAGAAATGATAGAAGTAGTAAGATACACATTATGTGTTTCGTGTTCCATCAAACGTAAATCGCGGGTTTCTGCGTTGGTTTTACTTTTAATATGACTCATAGGATTTCTTTTAATTTTTTAATTTCGGTTTCACTGTTGGTTTTAAGTTCAAGGGCTTCAGCATAGTGTTTGCTTGTAGCATCGTTGTTGTAGCGATAATCATCGAACAAAATAAGTACTTCTTCCAATCGAGCAATTCGCTTGGATTCAATGCTTTTCATGGCATATTGATACTGCGCTTTAACGGCCAGAAATTCCAATTCTTCTCTTTGGGGAATATCCGGGTACAATTTAATGGTGGTTTTAGTAGCTGTAACCGTGGATTTGAATTCACCCATTTTATAGTACTGTATGGCAATTTCGTATTCTTTCTTTTGCAGTTTACCCCGCATTTCGTCAATCAATGCATTGCATTTTTCCGTGTATTCAGAGTCGGGATAATAATTAACAAAAGTTTGCATGGCTTCCATAACATTGCGCGTATCGGATTGATCCAAATCATGATCTCCAATCAACATGTAATCACAATAAATGGCCATGTATGAGCATTCAATAACCCGATCGTTATTGGTAAAATTATCGGTGTAGTCTTTAAAAAACAAGGAAGCGTAAGAGTAATCCTTTAAATGATAATAACTCATTGCAATATGATAGTACACGTTTTCAAGACTATCGGTGCGGCGGTAAATGTCGCGCAATTGCTCAAATAATTGCACGGCACGCGAGTAATCTTTCTCTTTGTACTTCTTCATGGCCATGGTGTATTTTGCCGAACTGTCTTTCGACTTATACACTTTATGGTATTCCCCGCAGGAAACCATCCCCAGAAAGAAAAACAATACTACGAAGACTCGATTTATACGCATTTTATGCAATTAACCCGCAAATATAACGAAATATAAGGTAATTATCGAGACGTATTTAGTGAATTATTCATAATTTTCGACGTAAATTTGTGGCTTTATGAGCAATTTATCCAATCTACCAGAAATCGCTACACAGATTCGCCGCGATATTCTTCGAATGGTACACGCCGTAAACAGTGGTCACCCCGGTGGTTCTTTGGGCTGCGCTGATTACTTAACAGCATTGTATTTTCACTACATGAAACACAATCCTGAGGCGTTTGAAATTTCCGGAAACGAACAAGATATTTTTGTATTAAGTAACGGTCATATTTCGCCTGTTTACTATTCGGCGTTAGCTCGTAGTGGCTATTTCCCCGTGTCAGAATTGGCAACCTTCCGCAAATTAAATACTCGTTTACAAGGACATCCAACTACGCATGAAGGTTTGCCTGGTGTGCGAGTGGCTACCGGTTCTTTGGGACAAGGATTAAGCGTTGCAGTGGGTTTTGCACTTCAAAAAAAGTTGGATAACGATTCTTCTACAGTTTGGACTTTAACCGGTGATGGAGAATTGCAGGAAGGTCAGATTTGGGAAGCCGTGATGTTCGCTGCTCATCGAAAGGTCGATAATCTAATCGTGGCGGTTGATTTCAACCAAAAACAAATCGACGGTACTACGGGCGATGTTATGGGTATTACCGAACTTAGTAGCAAATTCCAAGCTTTTGGCTGGACGGTTTTAGAAATGGATGGAAATGATTGGGATAATATTCATCAGGTAATTCCTCAAGCCCAATCGCAATTAGGACAAGGTAAACCGATCGTTATTATCATGAAAACCGAAATGGGTCAAGGTGTTGACTTTATGATGGGCACCCATGCTTGGCATGGAAAAGCGCCTAACGATGAACAATTAGAAAAAGCATTGAATCAATTGCCGGTAACTACTTTGGGTGATTATTAATGCCTAAAGCCAATCCGGTTAATCATTGAATTAAACCAATAATCAGTCCTGTTTTGCGTTAAATAATTGACTATGAAAAAATCCATCAGATTGATTCTCACTTTTTTGGTTTTCGGGGGATATTTTTTCACCTCGCAAGCCCAAATGGTCAATGCATTTAAAGGGCGCAAAACACGCATACTGTTTTTGCTGGATGCCAGCGGAAGTATGTTGGCTCAAATGGATCAATCCAATCGCTGGTCGGTTGCAGTAACCTTTATTTCGAATATGGTGGATAGCTTAAGAGCAGTTTCCGATGTTGAAGTGGGTTTACGGGTGTTTGGGCATACACAACCCAACGATAAGCGCGATTGTCATGATACCAAATTGGAGGTTCCATTTTCAGCATTCAACCACAAAGAATTCCAAAAACGCATAAAACAGATCAAACCTCTTGGCTATACGTCGATAACACAATCATTGTTAGCTACAGAGAATGATTTCCCCCAGGATAAAACAGCCAGAAACATCATCATTATCATTACCGATGGGGTGGAAGAATGTAACGGAGATCCATGTCAAGTAAGCGAGCTATTACAGCGCAAAGGAATAATTTTAAAACCATTCATTGTAGGTATGGGAACGGACAGTGAAGCTTTCAGAAAGCAATATCTTTGTGCCGGAAAATATTACAACGCCGAAACTGCTTCCGAATTCAATAAAATTATGGGTGTTATTGTGAATCAGTCACTGAACAATACTTCCGTTCAATTTAATTTGTTGGATGAAGCCGGAATGCCCCGCGAAAGCGATATTCCCATTACGTTATTTGATGCAGATAATGGGCAAATGGTGGAACATTTTGTACATACAATGAATGGTAAAGGAATTCCCGATACGCTCTATCTTGATCCTTTACGAAAATACAATATGTTGGTGCATACCTTGCCACCGTTGAGTAAAAATAACATTGAAATTATTCCTGGAATACACAATACAGTGGCCCTTCCTACACCTCGTGGGGATCTTCAATTGAAAATTGGAGGAATAACATCCTATCGTTCTTTGGGTGCTGTAGTGATTCCATCGCCGGGATACAAGGCCCCAAACGGTGAATCGATCGATCCAAACATCATCAATCACCAGTTATTTAATTCATCTAAAAAATACATTACCGGTAGCTACGACGTGGAAATTTTGTCTACCCCAAGAATTCGATTTAATGGTGTAACAATCCGACAAAATAAGACAACCACGTTAGAGATTCCTTCACCTGGAATGTTGCAACTATCCTTATCTCGGGATATTGCAGGAGCGGTATTTGTTAAAAGGGAAAACCAAAAATTGGAATGGGTCATGGATTTACCTTTGGGTTCAGGAAAGCACAATTTAGTGATGCAACCCGGTGTATATCAAGTAATTTACCGTCCTAAAAGCGAAACAAGAACACTGTATACAAAAAATAAAGAATTTAAAATAACCACGGGAACCAATACAATGCTTACGTTATAGTTGTAACTGCATGCAGCAGATTATTCTAGTTTAATACCAAACGGAATTAAAATTAAACGTAAAAAAATTCAATTTTACGTTTAAATGGATTTCATTGAAAGCGTTAAAACTGGAAATCAGTTAGTGTATTAAAACAATTAAAATCGAAGCGTAAAGATCATTTTTTTGGTAACCCCACTTGAATAAAGAAACTGAAAATATTTATGAAATCTTTTGAAATATTAGGCAACAAAGACACGCGCAGCGGATTTGGCGCGGGATTACTCGAAGCAGGCAAAAACAATCCCAATGTAGTGGCTTTGTGTGCAGATCTAACAGGATCATTAATGATGAATGATTTTCAGGATCAATTTCCTGAGCGATTTTTTCAAGCTGGAATTGCTGAAGCAAATATGATGGGTGTTGCTGCAGGTCTGGCTTTGGGAGGTAAAATTCCATTTACAGGTACTTTTGCTAATTTCTCAACCGGTCGGGTGTACGATCAAATTCGTCAGAGCATTGCTTATTCCGATTCTAATGTTAAAATTTGTGCTTCACACGCGGGATTAACCTTAGGAGAAGATGGTGCTACTCACCAAATTTTAGAAGATTTAGGTTTGATGAAAATGTTGCCAAATATGGTTGTAATTAACCCTTGTGATTACAATCAAACCAAGGCTGCAACTATAGCAATTGCCAATCATCATGGACCTGTGTACTTACGTTTTGGACGTCCAAAATGGCCTGTATTTATTTCGGAAGATACCCCATTTGTTATTGGAAAAGCATTGATGTTGAGTGAGGGTGCTGATGTGAGTATTTTTGCTACGGGTCATATGGTATGGAAAGCTATAGAAGCGGGTCATATCTTAGCAGAAAAAGGAATTTCAGCTGAAGTAATAAACATACATACGATTAAACCTTTAGATGATGACGCTGTTTTAGCATCTGTTTTGAAAACACGTTGCGCAGTTACAGCAGAAGAACATCAAATGAACGGTGGTTTGGGTGATTCAATAGCTCAATTATTGTCGAGAAAACAACCTACACCATTAGAGATGGTTGCAGTTAACGATTCATTTGGTGAAAGTGGAAAGCCAGAAGAATTGTTGGTAAAATATGGTTTAGATACCGTGAATATTGTTGAAGCAGCGGAAAAAGCCATTGCAAGAAAAAACGGTTAATCTTTAGAGGGTAATTGCCCCATAAAATTTAAAATTAACCTCAGCGGTTCTGAAACAACTGCTGAGGTTATGTGTTTATAGTGGAATGAATACGAAGGAAATACTTTCCCGGGTAGAGAAGTCAGAACCGGTTGTTGAACTCTTGGGATTTTTGCAATCTCAGCAACCCGTATATGTTCAAGGGATATGTGGATCCGGAGGAGCGTTGATTTCTGCGGTTACTTTCGCAAATAATCAACAACCTCAATTAATAGTTCTTCCCAACAAAGAAGAAGCTCAGTACTTCAAAAGTGATTTAGAAAATCTTTTAACGGGTCAGAGCATCTATTTTCTGCCCGATTCGTTTATCAAGTCGTTTCAATCCAACCGCGAAAATGCGATGGGGGTTCAAGAACGCATCGAAACACTCAACATGCTTCGAAAGAATCCTCGTCGAATAGTTGTTACCTATTTAGAAGCCATTACCGAGCTGGTAGTTCAAAAAACAGCCCTTGAAAGCAATTCATTTGATATTGCAACGGGTCAAAATTTGGATGTCGAGTTTTTATCTGAATTCTTATACGAAAATGGGTTTGAACGCGAAGATTTTGTTTTTGAACCGGGACAGTTTTCAGTTCGAGGAGGAATCATCGATTTATTTTCTTTCGCCCACGAATATCCATTTCGGGTGGAATTGGATGGAGATATCATTGAGAGTATTCGTGCATTCGACGTAAATACCCAGCTTTCCATTAAAGAAATGGCCCATTTTACTTTGGTTCCCAAATTAGCTGGACAAAAGGAAATGGAAGAAAAATCCACCGTTTTTAGTTACTTCCCCGAAGACACTTTATTGTTTTCGGTGGATTTAAATCTGCAATTAGAAAAGTTAGCAAAAGCATGGGAAAAATCCTTGCAAGATTTTCAAACTGCAACGGATAACCGCAGCGATAACATCCCCAAACATCCCAAAGAACTATGGATGAGTCCCAAACAATGGATGAATGAGGTAACTCGTTTCAAACAAATCTTTTTGGGGGGTGAACGTCCATTGGATAAACATCATACCGTTGGATTCAAACAAGAGCCTCAGCCCTTATTTAAGCGTAATATGGATATGCTTAAACAATGGTTACGCGACAATCTAAAACTCGGCTACAACACATTGGTTTTCAGTGATAACAGTCGACAAATCGAGCGTTTGATGGTACTGATGAAAGAGGATCAGTTGGAGGAAGCGTTTTCACCGGTTTATGTAGGACTTTCATCGGGTTTTGTTGATAAAGATGTTCGTTTAGCATTAGTAACCGAACATCAATTGTTTGATAAATACTATAAGCCCAAAGGTCGTCAGGTGTATTCGGGGAGTACATCGCTCACGCTTCGCGAATTACGAAATCTAAAACCGGGCGATTATGTAACGCACATAGATCATGGGATTGGTCGTTTTGCAGGGTTGGAGAAGATGGAAATGAACAGTGTAATGCAAGAAGTGCTTCGCTTAGTTTATCGCGACAATGATTTATTGTATGTTTCGGTAAACAGCTTACATAAAATTTCTAAATACACAGGCAAAGATGGTACAGCTCCAACCATGCATAAATTGGGCAGTCCTGCTTGGGATAAGCAGAAGAAAAATACGAAACGCAAAGTAAAAGATATTGCTCGTGAGTTGATTCAACTTTATGCTAAACGGAAGCAGGAAAAAGGATTTGCGTTTTCACCCGATTCATACTTACAAACGGAATTAGAAGCCAGTTTTTTTTACGAAGACACTCCCGATCAAGGCAAAGCCATTGAACAAGTAAAACGGGATATGGAAGGCGAACAGCCCATGGATCGTTTGGTCTGTGGGGATGTGGGATTTGGAAAAACAGAAGTAGCCATACGTGCTGCTTTTAAGTCTGTTTGCGACAGTAAACAAGTGGCTGTTTTGGTACCTACCACCATTCTCGCACAACAACATTATCGTACGTTTTCAAAACGATTTGCGGGTTTCCCCGTAAAAGTAGATTATTTGAACCGTTTTAAGTCCCCAAAAGAACAAAAAGCGGTCATTGAAAAATTGGCCAAAGGTCAAGTGGATATAGTTATCGGAACCCATCGATTAATCAGTTCTGACATTAAATTCAAGGATTTGGGTTTATTGATCATTGATGAAGAGCAAAAATTTGGGGTAGGAGCCAAAGAGAAATTGAAGAATATACGCGTAAATGTTGATACGCTTACGTTAACTGCAACTCCCATTCCTCGAACACTGCATTTTAGTTTGATGGGTGCACGAGATTTAAGTGTTATCAATACTCCGCCACCCAATCGTCAGCCGGTTCATACGGAATTAGCTACTTTTAGTCGTGAAATTTTAGGGAAAGCTGTTTTCGATGAAATTAATCGCGGTGGACAGGTTTTTGTGGTTCATACCCGAATCAAAGATATTTTTGAATTGGCATCGATTATCACGGCCGAAGTTCCTGAAGCCAAAGTTTGTGTAGCGCATGGACAAATGGAAGGACATCAACTGGAAGACGTGATGGTTCGATTTATTGAAGGCGAATACGATGTTTTGGTGGCAACCAGTATCATTGAAAGTGGATTGGATATTCCCAATGCCAACACCATTATTGTAAACAATGCACATTTGTTTGGCTTATCGGATTTGCACCAAATGCGCGGAAGGGTAGGACGTTCAAATATAAAGGCGTATTGTTATTTATTGTCGCCTCCGTTGTCCAATCTGCCCGAAGATTCGCGTAAACGCTTGCGCACCTTGGAGGAGTACAGTGATTTGGGATCGGGATTTCAGGTGGCAATGCGCGATTTGGATATTCGGGGTGCTGGTAATTTACTAGGTGCAGAGCAAAGCGGTTTTATAGCAGATATGGGATTTGATATGTACCATAAAATCTTAGATGAAGCCGTACAAGAATTGAAACAAGAAGAATTCGCTGATTTGTATTCAGAAGAGCAAACCGATGTGAAAATTGAAAGTCGTGATTGTCAAGTAGATACCTATTATGAAATATTGATTCCTTCCGATTACGTAGTTCAAACCTCGGAAAGAATCAGCTTATACAGCGAACTGTCGAATATAAACACGGAATTGGGATTGCAGAATTTTGTTTCGGAGTTGAAAGACCGATTTGGTCGTCCGCCCGATGCCGTACTATCTTTGGTTGATTCGGTTCGATTGAAATGGGCTGCCAAAGAATTGGGTTTAGAAAAGGTATCTTTACTTCCTACTAAATTGAAGTGTTTTTTTCCGGGGGATGCAAGCGCGGCCGTATATCAAAGCGAAGCGTTTAGTTTATTGATCGCCATGTTGGCACAGAATTCACAAAAATACAACGCAAAGCAAACCGATAAGGCGTTCATCGTTGAAGTTCGTGGAATTACCGATGTGTTTCAGGCCTTGTATGAATTGAACCATTGGAAAACAGTAATTTTGCCAAGTAGTCTAAATCGCGTTGCTTTGTAATTGTTTTTAATTGGGCTTCATAGGATCAATCCTGCTAGATGTCCATTTGAAGAATTTACCCAATAAATTGAATTTAATCCGATAAATGAATCCAATCACGCGAACATTACGACTGCTTTTTGTTTCTATAATATTTGGAAAACTAAGTATGGCTCAAGCTCAAAAACAACTTCCCCAGTACAATCCCGAATTACGATTTATACATCACAGAGAAGATTGGAAAGGAAATCCAATCGTTAAAGGTATGTACGTTAATCATGAATTTCCACAAATGAATGGATTTAAGGATGTGCTCAAATGGAAAAGAATGAAAAATCCGTATGAAAAGTTGAAAAAGATGGACACCTTTGAAATGCCCATAAAGGTGGATTCAGTCATTTTTGATAAATCTCAAGACGGTATTTTTTGGTTGGGACATGCCACTTTTTTGATTCGTTTTGGAGGAAAACAGTTCATTACAGATCCTGTTTTTAAAAAGGCAGCCGTAGTTAAACGGCACTCTAAATTACCTGTTAAAATTAAAGAGTTACCCGAATCTGATATTGTTTTAATGAGCCACGATCATCGCGATCATTGCGATAAAAATAGCTTGCGAAAATTAAGAAAACAGAATCCTGAAATTCAATATTATTCTGGATTGAATATGGATAAACTATTGAAGAAGTATTTGCGTAAAGCTCCTGGTCAAACCGCCGGTTGGTTTCAACAATACAATACTCAGGGACTGGGTTTTGAACTGTACTTTCTGCCCACCCGTCATTGGTCAAAACGCGGATTATTCGACACGAATAAACGATTGTGGGGATCGTTTATATTGGTAATTGATGGAGTTACCATTTACTTTGGAGGAGATTCAGGATATGGTAGCCATTACAAGGAGATTGCTACGCTATTCCCACATATTGATTATGCTATATTAGGTATTGGTGCTTATGAGCCGGAATGGTTTATGGAATCGAATCATTCATCGCCAGCTAAATCGTATCAAGCATTTTTAGATTTAAATGCTCAACATTTGATTCCCATGCATTATGGAACTTTTGACTTGAGTGATGAACCCATAGGTTATCCCATTCAAGTATTGGAAGACATAAAAAAAAGGGAAGGAGATTCACGGATTGTGATTCCTTCCCTTGGTGAGAATTTATTTAATTCTAAATGAGATGATTTAGATTTAATTTTTCATTAAATCAGTCATTTCATCATTAACGGACTTCTTTTTCTTGCTTGTATTTTCCGAATTCAATGTTTTTTTTGCGGAAGTAGTAGCAGTAGTTTTTACTGCATTCAAGTCCTTATTGACAGTTTTATCTGAATTTGACACGATAGGAGCATCGTTAACTGCGGCAGGGTTACTTGTTCCAGAAGCAACTTGAGCAGCATCAGTAGCAGTTTCGCTAGCAACAGGAGAAGATTTTTCAGTTGTTGCAGGTGCTTGAGGAGCTGGTTCTCTAGAAGATTTCTTCATAGTGGAGGCAGCAGTTCCATTCATAGTTCCTGTTTTTGCCGCAGAAACAGATTTTGAACCAGAAGAGTTCAATTTTTCCGCCGACACTACTAATTCGATGGAATCTTTTCTTGCTTGTTCTTCATCCAGAACTTGGTCTAAGTAGGTTGTATCTAAAGGTAAATTATTCAATTTTTCATCAAACAATGCCGTATCAACCGGAGCCACTGATGCAAAGTCTTCTGTTCCTTCAATAATGGTTGCACCTTTTATTTTAGTGGGTTCTAGTTCCGGATTGGGTGCGTTTTTTTCTTCTTCTGTGATTTCATTTACTGGTTTTACTTCCTCCGATTCATCTATTTCTGGATAGTTCATGGATGTTCCCAAAAATCCTAACTCACAACCATTGTTGGAAATTGCACCAAACTTTCCACGACAGCTATCGCGCTTATCGGGAACCATATCGTGGTCTTTGTCTTTCCATCTGCCAATATTCAAATTGAAACCAGCCATTCCGGAAATGTTTTGAGTGGAACCATAATTAGTAACAGCCAAAATATCATTGATGTTAATAAATGCTTGGAAGGGACCTAAATTGAAACTCATACCCAATCCAACACGAGTAGCTTTTGCATCAACCAATGTAAAACTACCCCGAATATCGACCCATTCACCCAATTCTTGATTGATCGACAATGTGTTCATTGTTTTATCTCCTTTAACACCAAAACCATATCCACCAATCCATTGAACCTGTGTTCTGGGTGTAATGAAGTATTCTGCACTCAGAATATAACGGGGTTTTAAATTGGTTGTGTAGGATTCCACGGAACGAGAATTAACCGATAATTTATCAATTAAAGAATCTGCTATACCTTGAAGAACATCATCATTCCCTCCACCTAACTCATCAATCTGATTGGTGTCTAAACCATTAAATGTCCAAGAAAACAAAGGGGTATTGAAATCTTGGGCAGCATTTTTCCATTTAATATAACCAAGGTTTTGGACGCTTCCTGAAATGCGTAGTTTTTCTATGGGACGGTACATGAAACCCACTCCAAAATTGTAACCACGATTAGAGCCAAAATCAAAATTATTGACATTGTTTTCAATCATTTGTTCAAGATTCTCGCGATATGAGCTATCTGAAGAGAGTTTTCCTAAATCTACACCAAACAAAGATGCATTACCTTGCATTTGACCATTCACACCGATGGAATAAATGCTGGATGTGCCTGTATCGGTAGAAATACCCAAACGTGCTTGGTTCAATCCAACATGAGCTATCCCATTTAATACTCCAAAATTGGCACCAACAGACAATTTATTGTTGATGAATCGTCCGTAGGAAAATTGATTTTGATTGTAAGCCATAAAATGGGTACCAGCAAAATCCAAGTTCGCATCACGCTCTATGTAAGCGCCGTTTCCTAAAAACATCAAACCAAATAGATCTTTAGGAATGCGAATGGAACCTTCCATGTGCATGGACGAGTTGAAAGAAAAATACGATTTTTTAGTTCTGAATCCGGCAAAAAACAAATTGGATTGCAAAGAATTATCAATTCCAATTTGTTTTTCATCTTCATTAATTAAACGAGAAACCGTTTGTAAAGCAGTTTCATTTGAATTAAAGAAGGAATTCATATTTCCACCGGTTAAATCCAAACCGCTGGAAAAGTAACCCAAGCCTAAACTAAAGCGGTATTGCGGTAGAAATGCTGGGTTAATGGTATGTGATTGAGGTAAATGTCGATTGTTGTATTCAAAAAAGTTCTGTGCTTGGATGGATTTTGTAGAAGTAAATCCTGCGATAAAACATCCCCCGAAAACAAGAACACGACGATATATAGATTGATTTGTAATTTGTCTCATGATGTGGAATTAAAATTGTTTGTTGTACTTGGCGCGCAAGGCAATAGAGACATCTAAAGTGCAATCGGTGTATATGGATACGGGAGTGTTGCCATTGTTGTAGGTGTCGAATTTGGTTTTGAATACAATAAATTTGCATCTATCAGCATCCAATTTTTGCAATGTTTGTTTTTGCAAAAGGAAGGTCGACATGTTTTCAGATGGAGTAACTACCTTACCGTTGCTGTTTGCGATTCCGCTCACTAACAATGTTACATCTTTAATTGAGTCAATTGGATTATACAGTGAATCGGTGAAAACTAGATCCAATGAACCTCCCATGGGGAAACCATTTTTTGTTTTAATTTTTAACTCAACAAAATCGAAGTCAGTCAACCCTCTCAAGCTACTTCCAACATCAGAAGTATCCTTGTAAGTGAAATTCTTGGCCGTAAGTGTCATAGGAATGTTGGCTTCAAATCCAACTGAAAAACTACTTTGATTGGTAATGTGATTTTCATAAGTTCCTGTAAAACCTTCTGGATTCATGGTTGCGGTACCTTTTAAATCAAAGCTGGCTGCCGGCATGGCTAAAGCATCAACAATGTTGGAGTTGGTTTTATCCACGGTAAAATCCAATGTTTTGGTAACACCTCTTTCAGCAATACTGGGGAAAGGAAAATTTAACTCAGGTGCGTTCAAATCTAACGTGTTGCCATCTTTATCCCTAGCGATGATATCAAATTTAACCGTAACGGGTATTCCCGCTGAATTTTTAACTTTGATAATCATACTCGGATCCTCTAATCTTAAACCTTTGCCTAATTCGGCCAATTGTGAAACATCCAAGCCGTTGATATCAAAATCATAGGATCTGGTACCCAAGAAACCATCGATGTAGTTGAATTTCGCTGGACTGGCATCAAAATCCATTTGAATGTAATTCGATGAATCAAACTCCACCATTCCTACGCTGGGTTGAATTTTAGTAACCAAATTTAATCTTAGAATGTTGTGATCTTTGTTTGGATCCGCACCTAAGAATACCGAAGTATTGGACAAATCTACTTCGGTTGTGTTTTGTCCGGTGGGTGCAGAAATGTCAATTTTAGGAAGTGCAACACCGGCTTTTTTAGCATCGGGTAGAACCACTTCTAAATTTATTTGAGTATTAATAGTTGAGGTTGTAGTAAGTGGTAATTTTCCATATGCCATTTCTACATTTCTAAATCTCGAGTTCAATGAAGCATTGGTTAAATCCAAAGAAAGAGCTTCAAGTGGCAATGTTTGTGCGGGAATTTTTGCTTTACCACCAATACATTTAACTCCTGAATACTGAACATCTACATCAATTCGATCGTTTAAATTGATCAAAACCGAATCATTGGATTTTTCGATTTCAATAGTGGGAACAACAAATCCCAAGTCATTGCTCAATTGTTTATTCGAAATATCGATACTGTCTTTAACGGTTGCAAATGGAGCAATATTCAACAATGTTGCTGATCCTACTAAGGTTTGAGTGGGTTTATTGTCGTATAAACTCACATTGATTTTTGAGATGTTCGTAGGAAGTTTATTGGTAATCTTAAATACTAAATAACCACTTGAAATTTTTAAATATTCGTATTCCGCACTTTCTGCAATGTTAGTTAATGAAGTTAATTCACTTTTAATTTCTGGGAAAGTGTCTTTTGATCCGTCTTTATCTTGAAAATATTGTTTTGTAGTGTCATTCAATCCGCTAAGTACATCATTCAGCGTTACAAAAGCAGATTCGGAAATATTGTTAACAGTCAATTCACCGATGCTCACTTTTGTAAAATTGCTACCTAATTTCAATTCATTCAGCACCGTATCTGCTTGAATCGATAATACGTCATCTTGTTTAACCGACAATCGAATTAAACCATCAGGATCGTATTGAATAATGCTATCTTGTTTTAAGATGTCGGTAATTCTCACTTTGGCGTTAGCTAAGGGAGTTAAAACTTCGGGGTTGATGTTTGGATTATTAAACTTACCAAAATCAACTTCGTTTTTTTTACATTGCCAGGTTCCAAAAAGGAAAGTTGCAACCGATAAATAAAGTAATGGTTTCTTCATTGAATTTAATTAGGATGAATTTACTTAGCTTTAAGCTTTTTAATTGTTGGGGAATTTCAACCCAACTTTGATTTACAAAAATTTAAAGGAAAAAAAGAGTAAAACACCTTCGATCACACCATGCAAAATAACCACTAAAAATTAATAAATACTATCATTTTATTAATAAAAAACCATTATTTTTGGTGAACTAACCTTAAGTCAAGACACATTTGTAATGAAAATTAGCCCTGAACATTTAAAATTGAAGTTCCCCGATGTTGA
Organism: Chitinophaga pinensis; assembly: GCA_945890895.1. Lineage (GTDB taxonomy): Bacteria > Bacteroidota > Bacteroidia > NS11-12g > UBA955 > VMCP01. The sequence goes on from CAMDDG010000006.1 coordinate 23,640, forward strand.
GATCGAGCTTCTGAATCAAATATCAGAATTCGGCGAAGTTAAGGAAGTAGAAGCAGGTGAAGTTTTAATTCGTACAGGTCAACATCTCACATCTGTTATTATTGTACTCAGTGGAACACTAAAAATATATCGTGAAGGAGAGGATGGAGGTGAATATTTCTTATATTATTTGAAAAATAGTCAGGCTTGCGCAATGTCTTTGGCTTGTTTACGCCATCAAGAAACCAGTCAAGTTATGGCCATCGCTACCGAAGATACCGAAGTGCTCTTGATACCTATGATTAAAGTGAATGAATGGGTTAGAGAATACCAAACTTGGCAAGAATTTGTAATCAATACCTACCGAAATCGGTTTGAGGAAGTATTAACCGTTTTAGATCATGTAGCTTTTCGAGGAATGGATGAACGTCTTGAGTTCTATCTCAAAAAACAAAAATCCTTTCTGAAAAAAGGAAACGATATTGAAATGTCTCATCAATCAATCGCTAACGATCTAAATACTTCCCGTGAAGTGGTATCTAGACTATTAAAGAAAATGGAACAACGAGGAATGTTAAAACTCCATCGTAACCATATCGAAATGTTGGGTTGATTGCTAATTAGATCACTTTCTGATGTATTAATTCAACTTGCAAATTACCCGGTTGCTGTTAATTGCAGGTAAATGATGCTGAAGCTACACTCCAATTGGATCCGAGGCTGTAGTAACCCTTACAACTATTATTTAAGCAAGTTTACCGTGCCTTTGTAAACTTGAATTTCCTTTTCAGGATTTTTAAATGTGGCTTGGTATATATATTGACCCGGTTGACACATAGAACCATTGTAGCTACCATCCCATTTTTCATTGGGATCGTTTGTTAGGAAAATTAACTGCCCCCAACGATTGTAAACCGTAAACTCAAATTCCGTAATTCGCAATGGTGTAACTAATCCAAATTCATCATTTCGATCCTCTGAATTTGCGGGTGTAAACGCATTTGGAAACCAATATAACGGTATGGATCGCACAATCACGGGTTTTGTTACAGTATCTGCACAACCATATTGAGTGCTGGCAATTAGTGAAACAGTATAGGTGTTGTGTGTTTCAAATGAGTGAGAAGTATTTTCTAAAGTTGAAAAGTATCCATCCCCAAAATCCCATTCCCAACGGTCTTCAAATTTGGAATTGTCGGTAAAAATAGTGGGTTCTAACATTTTAGGTTCATCGGGATTGAAGGAAAAGTCAGCTATTGCCCTAGGGTAAATTTCAAGTGGTGATAATACTGTATCTGAACAACCATACGAATTTTCAACGCTAAAATAAATCGTATAAATTCCAAAATCTTTAAATGCTAAATTTTCTGAAGGGTTATTCGATTTTCTGCCATCATTGAAATCCCATAAGTAACGTGAAATAGTACCAGCTCCTGGAGTGGAACCATTGGTGAATTGTATGGGTGTATACTGACAATCATTTTTGAATTGAACCGATGCATACGGTTTGGGTGCAATATAAGCTTGACGAAGGAAAGTATCTTTGCAACCTTTGCTGTTGTAAACAATTAATCGAATATCGGGCAAACCTACAGATCCGTAATAATGCTGCACTTTTTTCCCTTCTTCTTGAATGGACCCATCCCCAAAATCCCAATATTCTGCAGAAATAAAACCCGAACCTGGCCAGCTGAATGATTCAAATCCCACTACACTGTTTTCGCAGGTGTCGGTGAGCAGAAATTTCGCCGTTGGAGCTGCTAAAATCAATGCGTTTTTATATGCCGTGTCTTGGCAACCCGATTGAGAACGAATGACTAATCGAACGGGAAAGTTTCCAGAAGGACTGTAGTAATGAACGGGATTTTGCTGACCGCTGAATCGACCATCTCCAAAACTCCATTGCCATTGAATGATTTTGTCGGAAGTTACGCCGGACTTATCTGTAAAAGCTACGGAGTCTTTTTCGCAATTTCCAATGAAATTAAATGCAGCACGGGGATACGGCGTGGTATCAGAGAGTGTCCAAACGCCAGAAAAATTTTGCTTGGTTCGGTAGGTTAATTGATTCTTAGATGAATTCAATGTTCCAGAAATGGGATACATCCATTTGCCCAGTGCGTCATTCCATTTAATGCTTCCCAAGTTATTTTCAGTTATTGCATCGTTACCTCCTTGAAAATCCAAATCAGCATATTGAAAGTCCAGTGTTAAGTCGGGTTTTATTGAATATCCACCATCCTCCAATATCCAAAATCGATTTATCAAGCGTTCAGAATTTTCTCCATCACATTCATTGTCAGTATTAAATACGCCAGAAGGTAAAGGTCTATTATTGGGTTTGGGGACGTCCGGAGTGGGGTAGGTTGAAACCGATACATATCCCGAATCCAACAGGTTTTGACCAATATTATTGGCTGTGAATTGAAATGTAACCCGCTGACCATTCATATTCAGAAACGGGATGGTAAAAACAGGACCACCATCTGCTTTTCGAATATTCCACTGCAAACGTCCATACCCAGAAGAAGGACTGCTTTCTGAAATAATTCCTCCTGTACTTGAATAGGTAAGGGCAGTAGAATTTTTGTTATTTACAATGAGCGTTCTTGAATTTAAAAACAATTGGGTATTATTTAGTCTTAAAACTCCTGAACCACCGCCGTTAACTCCTCCACCAACCAAAGTATTCACAAATAGACCTACAGTTCCATTTCCGCTCAAGTTCAAATCGGGAAAATGGGTTGTAAAATTACCATCAACGGATATATTGCTTCCGCGAAGTACAACTCGACCGTCGTTAGAAACAAAAACAGGGGAGGATCCATTATTGGTCCAATTATTACTAACAATGAAAAATGAATTGGGTGCTAATTTAATAGCCGATTTCCCGTTTGATTTATAATTACCATTAATGCCATTTACAATAATGTTGGATCCAGGTGTTTGAACAATGAAGCCGCCGTTTTGAACCAATCCTTGTGCTTTAACCACAAAGAAACAGCACATAAATAAAAGAGCTGTAAAACTGCGTTTAATGAAATGGTTTGAACGAAAAGAAATCATAAGTGCAGACGTTTTAACTTTCAAAACAACAGTGCGATTTATTTTGAACGGGATTGTTCGATCAACGATTTATTCAATTGAATAATCTCTTGATTTTGCTTAATTAATTCCTGAATTTGTAGTTGCTGTTGTTGCAATTGAAGTGCTTGTTTTTCTATCATGACTTGTTGCTCTTGAACTGCCTTTACCAAGGGAACAACGAATTCGCTGTATCGCAAACCGTAATAATCTTTGTCATTTTTAGGTTTATCAACACCCGAAAAATCGTAACCAACAGAATTCGCAGCTTTTTCAACTTCTTGAGCAATAAAACCGGAGTAACGGATTTTTTCTTGGTCGTATTTCCCTTTGAATTTGATGGTATCGGAATCCATACCCAAAAAGGCATTGATTCCTCGAACATCGAGATTGTAAGTTACCGGTTCTAATTTCATTATAAATTCCAAACCCTTAACTGATTTTTGTATGTTTCGTTTGAAACGGGCATCACTTAAATTCGTCCAAGCCACACTTCCCCCAATACTCGTAACGGATGTATTGCCTACACGAACTTGGTTACTTGCAGTAGTACGGGTTGAAGAACCTAAAGCGGTAGTGTTGTCCAAATCGGTTTGATTGGGTCCGTTATAATACCCCAAAGAACTGTTGTAGTATCCTGTGCCATTTTGAAATCCCGCATAATAACCCACACCTTGATTGTAGTATCCCGAACTGTTGTAATAACCAGCTGCATAACCTACAAATGCATTTCCAATACCCAGATTATTAGAAGCCAGAGAATAGTTCCCCAAACCAGAATTGTAGTGACCATAAACATTATATCCCAAAGCGTAATACCCAACTGCTGCATTCATTACACCTGAAATGTTGTAGTATAACGTGTACATTCCAACACCCACATTGTAGGTCCCCGATGTATTGGTATACAAGCTTCGATAACCAATACCCACATTATAGCTACCTGAGGTGTTTGACCTCAACGGTTCATATCCAATTCCCACATTGTACGAACCGGTAGAATTGGCATACAATGAAGCCGCTCCCAATCCCGTGTTGTAATTACCGGTGTTGTTGTCGTACATCGCTTGCCATCCTAAAGCAGTATTGTAATAACCACCCTGATTGGCACTTAACGCTTCTCTTCCAATTGCAATATTGGAATATCCAGTAGAACTTGAATTGGATAAGTATCCCAAAGATATGTTGCTGTTGGTATGGTTTAATTCTCCGAACCACGTATTGTTTACACGAAATTTCAAAGGCACCGAACTCAAGGTACCTATAAAGTTATTGGTATTTAAACCACTGTTACCAGAAGTCCCCCAAAATCCGTTTAAATGTACAAACCCACCGTTTTTTGATAAATAAACAGTGTCTTTCGAAAGTCGAATTTTTTGAATTTCATTATTGGTATCGTTGTCGATGAATTTTTTTGTAGTTGCAACGGTTATTTGGCCGTACTCATTCACCGTTAAAAGCGGATATTCTTGGTCATTTCCATAAGTTCCAGATGTAACTCCAGGTTTAACCATATCAACTGCTCCTTTTCCTTGGACATACCCTCCAGTTAATCCCTTTCCAAATGTCATGGAACGCATGAGAGGTACCCATTTATTGGACTCGTAATACCAGAATCCAACAGTGTCGTCAGTTTGGTAAATCAATAATCCATTCGCAGGTGTATTTATTAAAAATTTTTGAGCGCGCGTTAACCTTGGAACTAAAATACCCTTGTTTGTTGAAGTTACATCCAACATAGCCGATCCATCAGGATTGGACCCCGTTTCATTAATACCTACGTTTTGGGAATATAACCCGCAAGAAAATAAAAAAAGCGCAACGAAAAATTGAATTTTGTAGTATTTTACCATTCGTTTGTCGATAAATTAATTTAGATATTGAAATTTTACAGCGCGTAAATATAGGTAAATTTCAACACTTTTTAATTAATATTACGGGTTCGAATGGATTTAAATGATGAATTTCTTTAGTGATTGATTGCTGGATATCCGACAAGCTAGCATTAATTCCCCAAGATTTCCAACGATCAACGAAATCATTGCCATAAAGTCGTACATGATCCCATTGTCCTAATAAATCTTGCCTCTTTCGGCTGTTCCAATTTCGTTCGGCTTCAATAGTTTCAGATAAAATTGGAGAAAATGGAATTTGCACTATTGCCATTCCATCGGGTTTTAATACGCGACTGATTTCTAAGAGTGCTTGCTTTTCTTCTAAAATATGCTCTAAAACGTGATTGCAAATAATCCAATCGAATGAATTGTCCTTAAATTTTAATCGCCTTAAATCACCAAATTGGACTTCATGACTATATGCGAATTTATATCCTTTTGATCGATTATCGATTCCGCTAATTTCGCAATTGAATTTTCGTTTAATGGCATTAAACAATGGACGTTCCGGTGCTACATGTAATACTTTTATGCTTTTCTGGGGATGGAATACTTGTTCGCACAAAAACTGAAAAACCAAACGATCTCTGTCAGAAGAAGCACAACGAGGACAATCAACATATCGTTTACCGCCACCAATTACTTTGAACTTTTGTAGAACGGGTAAATCGTGACCTCTTGGAAACCAATAATTTGGATAAAAACCACAAATGTTACATTGCTTAAGGTTTTTCTTTGCAGAATTCCAATATTTGGCATCAAAAAAAAATTGCGGTATGAACTGAAACCATTTCAATACCGCAATTTAAACTATAGAAATAAAAAATAGTACTTTTATCGGTTCATTCAGCAGATAAAAGCGCTCATTCGTTAAATTATTTAACGCTTACTAACTCTGTGTCGAAAATTAATGTGGCATTCGGAGGAATCACTCCACCCGCACCGCGTTTGCCATAACCCAATTCAGAAGGGATAATTAATTTGTATTTCGCACCCACTTTCATTAAAGCAATACCTTCGTCCCAACCCGGAATAACTTGACCAATACCCAATTTGAAATCAATAGGTTGACCGCGTTTATACGAATTATCAAACTCAGTACCGTTGGCCAATTTACCAGAATAATGAACAGCAACGGTCTTGCCTTTTGAAGCCAATTCACCTGTACCTTCTTGTTCAACTACGTACCAAAGACCTGTTCCTGTAGGCTTTGCTGTTGGGTAGGTGGTTTTTACCCAGTTTTCAAATTTCATTTTTTCAGCTTCTTCAGCTTTTGCTTTTTTCTGTACCATGTCTGATTGATATTGTGCCATTGCAGCCTGATCTGCCTTGAAGTTCTTTGCCTCTTTTCCTACACGGATGATTTCTATCGTTTCAATTTTATCGCCTTGTTGAATGGCATTCACTACATCTTGACCGGTTATTACTTTTCCAAAAACGGTATGCATACCATCCAACCAAGGAGTAGCAACGTGAGTGATAAAGAATTGAGAGCCGTTGGTTCCAGGTCCAGCATTAGCCATGGATAAAATGCCGGGTCCAGTGTGCTTTAATTCTGGCACGATTTCATCATCAAAGCGGTATCCAGGTCCACCAGAACCATTGCCCGATGGATCGCCACCTTGAATCATGAAGTCAGCAATTACACGGTGAAAAGTCAATCCATTGTAGAACGGAGTTCCTTTTTCTTTGGCGTTATTATCAATTTTACCTTCTGCTAATCCAACAAAGTTACACACTGTTAAAGGAGTTTTATCGTAATGCAATTGCAATAAAATTTCACCTTTGTTGGTAATCATTTTTGCGTAAAGTCCATCGGGTAGACCATTTCCACCACCTGAAACTTCGGGATCGTTATACTGATTTGTCATAATGTTTGCAGATAAAAAGCTACTGGTCAACACTGCGGTTGAAAGTAGGAACCAATTTTTCATTTTAGTTATCATGGTTATTTGTTCTAATTTGTTGTTGTAGTTTTTTAGGCAATTTTTGTACCACAAGTTCATAGCTGTTATCAATTTGTTCGGAAATAAATACTTCAGAAAGCCCATTGAGCTCAATTTGATTCCATAATTTCTTATTCATGTGATATGCCCCTTGAATTTGTTCGTATTGTTCGCGGAGTTCAACAGCTAAATCTGGGTCGCATTTTACTGCAATGGTGTTGAAATCTTGAATGTCAGCCAAGCAAAACATTTTACCCGCTACTTTCCAAACACAAGTCGTTTCATCAAACGGAAACGTTGCTTCGGTTGCAGGTTTGCTCAGACAATATTCGTTGACCCAGTCAAAATTCATCGGCGATAATTTTACAAAACTAACCATTCCGTGTAAATTTGTAAAATTAATCGACCAACACATTCGTTTAAACTATTGTTTAAAGTTCGAATTGCCCTATATGAAGAACCGAAATTTCGAAATGTGCACAGCACAACCATCCCCCGAAAAGCTGAAAAATCCCATGCAAAATCCCCTAGTAATGTTGAAATTTAGAATATTATACTCTTATTTACTCCTTTTGGGGATGCTAATTCTGCTCCCATCTTGGTTGATTTCTCAAACATCCAAGCCAACTACAATAAAAAATAAATCGAATAAAGTTGCGATGGATAACAGAACCATCCAAGAACAAGGCTTGCCTCCCATAACTCAACTAAAAAAGCGAAGAATTCGATGGGAAGCCATTCAATTTATGGACAATGGCGATGCATATTACAAAGATGAACCCTATACAGGTGGTGCTTACGCGCTATTTCCTTCGAAAAATCCCAATACAACAGAAGCACCTAAAATTGCCAAAGAAGGGGAGTTTTTAAACGGAAAACTTCACGGAGAGTATAAAGTGTACAATCCCAAAGGACAATTCATCTCTCGAGAGACCTACAATCAAGGAAAAAAAGACGGTATATTTTACTACTATTATGAAACCGGTGAATTGGAAGTAAAAGGGGTTATGAAATTGGAAGTTTTACACGGTTTGGTGGAAGGATTTTACGCTTCTGGAGCGAAGTACTATATTAATGTATACACTGACGGCGCAAGAGATGGTAAATGCGTATCGTACTTTGAAAATGGTCAATTGGAAAATGAATCAGAATACAAAATGGGTATTCCCGTGGGAGTTCATTACGGTTATTTCCCCGATGGTACAGTGAGATATATGAAATCATTTAATTCAGAAGGACAGCTACACGGTGCTAATTATGTGTTTCATCGCACTGGTTGCGAAGCTTTGGAAGAATATTATAAAAACGGAAAATTGGATTCAGTTCAACGTGCTTGGGATGCATTGAGTTGTTTTTTAATTCGTTCAGGCAATTATAAATTAGGTGAGAAAGATGGTATTTTTGCTGAGCTGAATATGTTTGGCGATACCTTAAAAATTGAATCCTATAAAAACGGAATAAGACATGGTTTTTTCGGATCTTACATAGAACAAAAACCGGAAGAAGATGATGCAAATCCACGTCCTCGAATTGTTACAGAAATGGAAGGACTTTATTTGGATGGTTTGGCTGAAGGCTATTGGGTTTACGGTCAGGTTTCGCATTATCAAGAGCGAAAAGGCACTTACAAAAAAGGCGTAAAAATAGGTACTTGGTTATACTACGATCATCGTGGTGAATTGCTTTTGGAACAGAATTTTGATGAAAACGGAGACCAAATTGGAGGGAAAATCTATGAAAATTGAGCCCTTCGTTGTAGGGATGACCGGTTTATCCGGCGCAGGTAAAACCTTTTATGTAGACGCGCTGAAAGATAAATTTGGTAAAAATATTACCGTGGTAGGTTTTGATGATTATTACAAACCACTGGAAATGCAGCATATTGATGAGTTTGGCGAGGCAAATTACGACTTACCCAGTGCATTATATTCAGATAAATTCTATCAAGATTTGATGCAACTTATCGAATATCACCCGGTTACATTGAAGAAATATCAATTTGAGCATTATGATGCACCAGAAGTAATCGAAACGCTGTCGCCAGCACCCATTTTATTGGTTGAAGGATTATTTGTTATGGAATTTCATCCGGTTGATGCTTTGTTGAATTATCGAGTATTTATTGACTGCGATACGGATCTGTGCTACCACCGGAGGCTCAAACGAGATATTGCAGAAAGAAATATTCCGGAGGCTCGTAGTGTGCATCAATGGGAACACCATGTAATGCCGGCATATAATCAATTTATTTTCCCTCACAAAGAACGTTGTGATATAGTTATTTGGAATGAAGGAACGGCAGATCACAATATCGATGTAATTTCAAAGGCAATTATGGAACAAGCACATCCATCTGTGATTGAAGCGTTGTTGTCGTAAAAAAATTGCCTCGGTAATCGAAGAGTTGTAATCGTAAAATAACTGCCCCGGTAATCGAAGTCAAGTTGTCGTTAAAAAAACTACTCTAGTTCAATAAACTCGGAGGTTTGATATACGGTATCGTATATAGCAAACGAAGGATTATTCAGTACACCAGCAATTTCACCGGGATTCATAAAAAGTGCCTTGCCATATTTTTGCTTGTGTTGTTTGTGAGTGTGACCAAAGAACACAGCGTCGTACCAGCCAGTTTTTACCATGGTTTGGGCGTAGAAAGGGTAGTGAGTAACGCCGATTTTTACTCCATCTAACGTTAAAATATTATCCGTATCACCAATGTATTCTCCATACAATCGAATGTTGGGATAATTCTGAGCTTGGTTCAAAATATGAAACCGATCGCCATCATTGTTTCCAAAAACGGCGTGTATGGTTTTTCCAGATTCCCCTAAAACTTTAATAACAAAAGGAGAGCAAAAATCACCACAGAATACAATGGTATCAATTCCGCGTTCTGTAAGAATGTTCAAACATTGATTCAATCGATCTACTCGATCGTGTATGTCGCTAATTATTGCAAATTCCATAAATGTTTAAGATGTATTAGTCGAAAATTATTCAACGAAATTACAAAAGGGTTGTAAATTTGCACCAATAATTTACAAACATGGCCATAATTATAACCGAAGAGTGCATCAATTGTGGAGCTTGCGAGCCCGAATGTCCAAATAATGCCATTTATGAAGCAGGAGTAGAATGGGCCATAGCCGATGGCACAGAGGTAGAAGGAGAATATTTGATGTCGAGCGGTAAAACGGTAAGTGTAAATGAGAAGTTTCGAGCTATCAGCGATGAAGTTTATTTTATAGTTCCTGACAAATGCACCGAATGCATGGGCTTTCATGAAGAACCCCAATGTGCTGCTGTTTGCCCAGTTGATTGCTGTGTGCCAGATCCAGAGCATCGCGAATCCGAAGCGGTACTATTAGACCGAAAAGCGCGATTGCACGTATAGAAATCCGTTTGGCTTATACGACCGCATTCTTCAACGCCATCATTTATTCATTATCTTTGAGCCATGACGGTGAGAAAGATATGCTTAGTCAGTTGGGTCCCTCTTCGCAAAGAACCCAGTAGCGCATCGGAAATGGTTTCTTGCTTGCTTTTTGGGGAAACTTGTACTGTGGTTTCTCAAGAAGGGGAGTGGCTTTCTGTAATCTGTGAGCACGATCAGTACCCTGGATTCATTCCTGAGAAATACCTAGCAGATGAAACCCTAATCCTTCCAGAAAATCATGTAAAGTGGTTGAACTTTGGACCCGTAATAGCTCGTCCTGTTTTAACAGAAGAAGATTCCGAAAATTGGTTCGGATCTCTTATTTTAAGTCCTGGAAGTTGGGTGTCGAGTTCTGGAGTTTTGGAAATTCAAGGAAACGAATACTATTTTCATGCCAACTCATCCCTTTTTGATTCTCGTAAATTCTTGAAACAATTTATCAATACACCCTATTTGTGGGGCGGTAGAAGTATTTTTGGAATGGATTGCAGTGGTTTAACACAATTGTATGCAGCAGCTCAAGGTATTCCGATCCCACGAGATGCATACCAACAAATAGAAATGGGACATTCCATCGATTTTTTGGACCGTCAAGAAGGGGATTTCGCTTTTTTTCAAAATAAAACAGGGAAAATCACGCATGTGGGAATTGTATTAAACGGAGGACAAATAATTCACGCATCGAATCAGGTTCGGGTAGATAAACTGTCTAAAATTGGAATCACTCACAGCAATACACAAGAATTAACGCACGAATTAGTCGAAATTCGTAGAATCTTATAAATAAATTTGAATCCATCCACCGAATTCCCAAGTGAGTAAAAAGGGTTTGAATTTAAATGTTTTAAACAATTGGTTAAATAGAAGTTAGAATGAAATTACAAGAGTATATCAATGAAATGAAACCGGATTTTCATCGATTGTATGGTGAAAAATACCAATTTCAAGTTGCACAATCGGAGGTACATATCGATTTGACCTTGAATGCTTGCATTCAATATGTTCAAAAATTGGCCATGTCGGGCAAACTGAAAGAAATCCAAGATATGGCAACTGGTGGGGCTGAGGCGCTTAAAAACAGCACCTATTATGCTGAACTGTTAGGCAATTGTGCCCAAAGCTATTATGGTTTGGATTGGGAAATTCAACGAAAAACAGCACTTGCTGAAGATATTTTGGTGTTTATTTTAGATGGATTAAAATACAAATTTATTCAAGGTGGGTATTCAATGGATCAAGCCGGCGTAATGAAATTTTTAGGTTTAGATTTAGGTATTTTAGGAAAAATGGGTGGAATGTTTGGTCGATTTTTTCGTTAATGGTGTAATTAGCAAAAGAAAAATTTACTTTTAACTTTCTACTAAGTATTGAATCTTCAGTATTTTACAACTTCAAGATTAAAACGCCTCCAAGAAAATTAAATGATCAATTGAGCAATCAAAGTAAAACATATCAAATAGGGTTAATATTTTTTCTGTTCCTTTTCGGGGGATGGAATAGCGGAATTTCGCAGTTTTGGAGTCCTCAAAACATCCAAGATCGGTATAAAACCAGTATGATCATTCGCAATTACCGCGAATTAAAAATGGTTTCCTCCGAATTAAACCGCTTTATTCATATTGAGCGCTTACGAATTGATGGAGATGTGGATGTAAATACCGTTTCTCAGTTGGTTTCAAAAATGCCCTGGGTAGACGAATTGCAACTGATTCAATTTCAAGGTATTATTTCTGATGTGGACTTGAGAAATTTGGAATGGGTTCCTTCTATTTATTTGTATGTTCCCAAAGATCGAGAAGATGCACTGCTCTTGAACGACCAATGGAAGAATATTGCCAATATCACGTTGCAATTCCAAGAGGTTCCTGAACAATGGGACTTTATGAAAGGGTGGAAAAATTGTCAGTCATTAACGGTTTTGGCAACTATGTCAAAATCCGATGCCGAAAATCTTTTGAAACAAGTTGTAGAATCGATCCCCAATATTAAACGTTTAGGACTGTCATTGGCTTCGGTTAAACACATTCCAACTTCCATTAAAAAATTGAATTCGTTAAAAGAAATAACCATTATTAATGCTGCCGATGTAGAAATAAAAAATCCTGATGCTCAAGGTACCCAAATGAATAATTCGGATGTGTTAATGGGATTGGTGTATTCGGATTTAGGTAGGGAAACCATTCCGGTTGAAATTCGCGCAAAAAATGTGGCCGTTTCTCGTGGTGATACTCGAACCGGAGATCAATTAGTTGAGGAAGTTCATATTCCCATCTTTGTTCCATTTCATTATGTTGCTGCCGATCCAAAATTATTGTCTTCGGATTTGAAATATATTTATGAATTGTTTCCAAATTCGCCAAAGGACCCCAATTTCAGTTGGACTACAGAAGAAAATACAACCATTGATTTTGTTGAATTCACCGAGTTGAAACGGGAGAAATTATCCGCCAAATACGGAATTCAGAAGCAGGCATTTGTAAATGACTATAACGACGGCATTTACGAATATGAAGGAAATGCCAATAATGATGAGACCTTTTATGGGGAAGGGAAATGGGCGGTTTTAGTTCCGAAAAATGCATTAATTCCTAAATTATCATTGAAGAATATTGAAAAGAAATTCGCAACGGAAAACGCCAACAGTTCAAGTAAAAATGCATCAATTGCAATGGCTGCATGGCAGCAAGACTATCGGTTAATTGTAAAAGCGAGTCAATCTGCAGAGCGCAATGCTGCGTTAGGCAGAAGTTTTCAATATGATTCGTCCGGCAAAGTGTATTTATTGGATGCCGGAGTTTGGTTTGAAATCTCAGCCACATCTTTGGATGGTGATATAGACTTGGAAGTTCGTCCGGGTTATTTTTTGCAAATCAATTATCAGGCATCCGTGCGCGACTCCAGTCGATTCTACGCCTATAACATCCCCCGAAAAAAATGGGTAAATTATTATGACTACGATTATGATTTCGACGATGAGTTCGTGGCAAAAATTGATTTTTATCAATTTAATCAAGGTGCAAATTCTGCGAAGAAACATTCGGAAAACGATGTATTAAATCTGGATGAGATTTTTGAATCTGCTGGATATCATTATTTATTATCACCGACGGAATTAAAGGCCCAATTGATACCGGTAAAGGGAAATTATATTCAAAAAAGTTCAACGCCACCATCCAGTGGAACCAGTTTTCCTCTATTTCGCGGACGATCTAATGTGCGAGTTCGTGTTCTGGGTGCATTGAAAATACCAGACGTAGTTGGAATCGAAATATCAGATGTGTCTATGGGGAAATTGTTCCCAGAATTAGGATCATTCGAAGGATTTGTATTCTATATTCAGACTAAAGCATCGCGAAAATACGTCGTAGATTTTTTCAAATCCCAAAGAATTGTCGATGTACGGATAAAAAAATACGGTGATCATCCGCAATTGGAATTCAAAACCGATCAGTGGATTCTAGAACTGTCTTGTATGGGCTATAAAAATCTATCTGCCTATGGTGTAGCGAGTTCAGAACAAATAGCATTGCAAAAAAAATGGGACCAAAAGTTCATGCAGTATCAAAATCGTCGAAATTTAAAGAATCAATATTGGCTTAATTGGAGAAAGAATCAAGAGAGTTTAGCTATGCAAAAAACGGCTGAAACGGTTTTTGGTACCTCAAAACTGCTTGCTGGGAATAAACGAGGTTCAATGAAAGTTCGAAGTATGGGGGAGTTTGTAATTGCAAGACCCAGTGCCCTAATTTCCACTCATTATTTAGAAATTGTATTTTGCGACGCCGGGAAAATACCTTTAAAATGTACGGACGTTTTGGTTGTATTGGAGCAGCCACAATCTGCATTAAAATTAGAAAATCCCAATAAAAATGCAACATCAGCTACTGATGCACCGCGATATAAATTGAATATAAATCCGAAGCAAATTTCCACCATTTTGGTTAAAACCCAACAGGGACAAGTGTACTACATGACTGGAGATGCGTTTAGAAAATTGAATTTAATGGATAATTCGATTTCTTATGTTTCTTTGCAACCGCTGCCAGATAAAGTGTATAATTCGGAAATTTTATCCGATCAGTTGGGGATTAAAACAAAGAAGCAAAAAACAGTTCCTAAAGCTCCATAGAATTTCTCATTTTCAATAAAATCTGCTGAAACCATTATTTTCCTGATCCAGTTTTATTTTAAAAACACCACCAATTTCAATTAAATATCATTAAAATTTCATGAATCCAACCGTTATATTAATAGGGCTTGTTTCGTATTTTCTTGTTCTCCTGCTCATAGGGTTTATTACCGGTCGAAAAGCCAATGAAGATTCCTATTTCTTGGGAAATAAACAAAGTATTTGGTGGATGGTAGCCTTAGGAATGTTGTCTGATTCCATGAGTGGTGTCAGTTTTATCAGCGTTCCAGGTGCCGTATACAACGATCAATTCAATTATTTACAAGTCGTTATGGGGTACGTGTTGGGATACCTGGTTATTGCGTATTTCTTGCTACCGTTGTATTACAAGGCCAATGTTACCAGTATTTATGAGTATTTAGAACAACGTTTTGGAGGAGTTTCTCAAAAAACAGGAGCATTTTTCTTTGTGATTTCTCGATTGTTGGGTGCCGGTGGAAGGTTGTTTTTGACCGCTCTGGTATTTCAACAATTTCTTTTTCAGCCACTTGGAATGCCTTTTGAAGTAACAGTAGCCGTAATTATATTGCTGATATTGACTTACACCGTTAAAGGAGGTATTCGAACCCTGGTATTTACCGATGCTCTTCAGAGTGTTTTTTTGATCGGGGGATTGGTGGTCTGCATCGTGTCTATGGTGAGGTCTCCTGAGTTATCTCAAATTAATGCGCTGGAAATTTTTACCATGAAGTCTGACTTCACGAGCATATTTAATTGGGATGTAAATAGCAATAAATATTTCTGGAAGCATTTAATCGGAGGGATGTTTATTACCATCGCAATGACTGGATTGGACCAAAATATGATGCAAAAGAATTTAAGTTGTAAATCACTGTCGGATGCTCAAAAAAACATGTTGGTTACAGCAGTTGTAGTGTTCTTCGTTAATGTATTGTTCTTGTCGCTGGGAGTATTTATGATTGAATTTCTGAAAAATTCGGGTGGTATTATTGTTGATCCGTTAACTGGAAAGCCAAGTACAGATTTGTTTTTTCCAACCATTGCATTACAAAAGTTGGGACTTTTTGCAGGTTTGGCGTTTGTTTTGGGATTATCGGCCGCTACTTTCTCAAGTGCGGACAGTGTTCTCACTACATTAACTACAAGTACGTATGTAGATATTTTTTCTGTACCAAAGAGAAATTGGAATATTCAACTTAAACACAAGTACCGAGTAGTGCTCCATCTAACGTACTCGGTTTTGTTGTATTTGTGTATTTTGGGTTTCCATAAATATTCGGATGGTGCGGTAATTAATGTGGTTTTAGGTTTAGCAAACTACACATATGGACCGTTACTTGGTTTATTTGCATTGGGGATGTTTACTCAGGTTAAACCAAGTAATATGGCGGTGATTGTGGTTAGTATAGTGGTGCCAACTATATGCTGGTATTTCGGAAAGAATGTATTTATATCTGAATTACTAGGATGGAAACCCTTGAATTGGAAATATCAATTCGGATTTGAACTTTTGCTTTTAAATGGATTGGGTTCGTTTATAGGGTATTATGTATGGGCTAAATTTAAACCCGCAAACTGAATTTTAAATTGGTTTACATAAGAAGGGCCAGCTCAATCGAGCTGGCCCTTCTTATGTGATATTATTTTGCTTTCTATTGAATTTTTAAAAATTCCATTACGTTTTCCCGTTTTTAACATTGCAATTGTGTTTAGAATTCTATTGTATCAAAAAGTTAAATTCGAAAAATGGAGTTATTTTTCTTTACAAGTATCAATTGATTTGTATCCAAAGTCGAGGAAATTTTAATATTTGAACACCTTAATAACGAAAAACAGGACAAATAATCTCGTTAAATTGAATTTTTATTTAGAAATAACCTAGGGTTTTTAACATGCTTTTATACGACTGCTCTTTGGAGAACAACTTGAAATAATAATCACCGTTCTCATCTAAGTCAATAATTACGTGTTTTGGAGCAGGAGTTAAACAGTGTTGAATACCACCATACCCGCCAATACTTTCTTGATATGCACCGGTATGAAAGAATCCTATATATAATGGTTCGTCTTTTTTATATTCTGGTAAGTAAATGGCATTAACGTGTTGTTCTGAGTTATAGTAATCATCGCTATCGCAAGTAATACCTCCCAATAACACCCGTTCATATTCCTCGTGCCAACGATTTACTGGCAGCATTATAAACTTTTTATTTATGGCCCATGCATCAGGTAACTGTGTCATGAATGACGAATCAATCATATTCCACTTTTCTCGATCGTTCTGTGCCTTTTGATCCAAAACTGAAAAGATAGCACCACCTGCTTCCCCTACAGTATATGAACCAAATTCCGTGAAAATATCAGGATCAGGTACTCCATGCTCTTCGCAAACCTGTTTGATCTGACTCACGATTTCATTGGCCATGTATTCATAGTCGTAACTAAAACTTAAACTATTTTTAATAGGAAATCCACCACCAATATTTAATGTGTCTAAGTCGGGACATTCTTTCTTTAACTCACAATAAACTCTTAAACACTTATGCAGTTCATTCCAGTAATAAGCAGTATCGTAGATACCAGTATTGATAAAGAAGTGAAGCATCTTTAGTTTTACTTGCTTGTTGTTCTTGATTGAAGAACGATAAAATGGCAGAATATCCTTATATCCAATTCCTAAACGACTGGTATAAAATTCAAATTTAGGTTCTTCTTCCGCTGCAATACGTATACCACAAGTAATAGGTTCTTGTGTGAATTGAGTTAATTGATGTATTTCACGTTGATTATCAAATACAGGAATAACATTTTTCCAACCATTATTTATTAGCCCTGCAATGTTTTCAATGTAATTCTCTTTTTTGAATCCATTACATACAACGTAGCGTTCTTTGTTTAACTTACCTTGCTCTTCTAAGGTTTCAATGATATTGATATCGAAGGCCGATGATGTTTCAATATGCACATCGTTTTTAAGTACTTCGTCTAAAGTGTGTTGAAAATGATTGCTTTTAGTGCAATAACAATAGTAGTATTTGCCGTTGTAATCGGCTTTTGCAATTGCCACATTAAACAAAGACCGCGCTTTCTTTATATTCTCACTTATTTTAGGTAGGTATGTGAATTTTAAGGGTGTTCCATACTGTTTAATCATTTCCATCAGAGGAATATTGTGAAAGTATAGATTGCCATCATCGTCCAAATCAAACTCGTGAATTGGGAAATCAAAAGTCTGTTGAATTAGGTCCTTGTATTTGTTTTTCATTAATGTAAGTGAGTTGGATTGTAAATTTTTTACAAATGTAAGTCAATTGGATTTTATTTTCGTTACAAAAAATACCTATTTACAGAAAATAATTGCAGATTATCCAACTATCCCCCAAAAAATTAAACATTTCCCTTAAGAATTGAATGAATTCAGTTAATTTCGCACTACGAAAAACCAACACATTTATATGAGTAAAATTAGCGTTATTGGAGCAGGTAATGTAGGTGCAAGTTGTGCCGAATACATTGCTATGAAAAACTTTGCAGCGGAAGTAGTTTTGTTAGATATCAAAGAAAACTTCGCTGAAGGTAAAGCATTGGACTTAATGCAAACAGCGGCATTGAATGGATTTGATACCCGAATTTCTGGAAGTACCAATGATTACTCCAAAACTGCCGGCAGTGATGTGGTTGTTATTACCAGTGGTGTTCCGCGTAAACCAGGTATGACTCGTGAAGAGTTAATCGGAATTAATGCAGGTATCGTAAAGAATGTTATGGAAAATTGCTTAGCTCATTCTCCAAACGCGGTATTTGTTATTGTTTCAAATCCGATGGATACTATGACGTATTTGGCAAAAACGACTTCGGGTTTACCAAAGAACCGTATTATTGGAATGGGCGGAGCTTTGGATAGCGCGCGTTTTAAATATTATTTGTCAACTGCGTTGGGTTGCCCAGCATCGGATGTAGATGGTATGGTTATTGGTGGTCACGGTGATACAACCATGATTCCTTTAACTCGTTTGGCATCTTATAAAGGAGTTCCTGTTTCTCAAATGCTTTCTGAAGAACAATTGGGCAAAATCAAAGCAGATACTATGGTGGGTGGTGCAACCTTGACCGGAATGTTAGGTACTTCTGCTTGGTATGCTCCAGGTGCTGCGGTATCCACTTTGGTTCAATCTATTGTTTGTGATCAAAAGAAAATGATGCCTTGCTGCGTTTCTTTGGAAGGTGAATACGGACAAAATGATATTTGCATCGGTGTTCCCGTAATTCTGGGTAAAAACGGATGGGAAAAAATCGTTGAGTTGGAATTAAACAGCGAAGAAAAAGCGGAATTTGAAAAATCCGCAGCAGCAGTGCGTAATATGAATGCTGCACTTTAATCTGCAACTTCATTTTTATCAAATTTAATCGTATTTAACACTGAGCCAAAATACATTGTCGCTCAAATCTAATTTAAAATTATCTCGTGGCGTTTCTATGATGTTGATTGCCAGTTTGGCATTTGGCTTTATGAACGTCACGGTAAAAATGATTTCCGGGATGCACGTCTCGGAAATCGTTTTTTTTAGGGCTATCGTGCAGATTATAATCGCATCCGTTATCCTATTTAAGCAGAATGAAAGTCCGCTTGGAAAGAATCCCAAGATGCTTTTTATGCGTGGACTTTTCGGCTCTTTGGGATTGCTGTGCTATTTTTACTCACTGCAATTAATGCCCCTAAGTAACGCTCTCGTTATTCATTATATTTCTCCCATTTTAACCACAATTTTAGCCATGCTCATGGGAGATGAACGCGTTCAACCCATTCAATGGTTCTTCTTCCTGATCTGTTTTGTGGGTGTGATTGTTGTAAACAGTGAAATTTCATTGAATCAAATTCAATTGTTGCAAGGTGTAACTCCATTTGGAATACTTATGGGATTAGGTGGTGCATTCTTTTCTGCCTTTGCCTACAATACGATCCGTAGGTTGAAGGGCATTGAAAATCCAAACGTGGTAGTGCTGTATTTTCCATTGGTAACAATTCCGATTTCTTTGATTTTTCCTCTCGGGGGATGGGGGACATGGCACTGGCCAAAAATGGGTGATTATTGGTGGCAAATTGCCTCTAATGAATGGATATGGCTTATTTTAACGGGTGTTTTTACACAAGTGGGACAGTTTTTTATGACCCGTGCTTATCAAGAAGCCGAAACAAAATTGGTGTCTGCAATTAGTTATGCTGGAATTATTTGGGGAACAGCATTTGGATTGTTCCTATTTGATGAGTCATATAATGGGTTTCAATACATGGGTATGGTGCTGGTTATATTGGGAATGGTACTGAATGTTCAAATCAATAAACAAACTTCAAAATAACTTGTAAATAATAGATGAAATCATTATATTTGCAGTCCTTTTTGTAAAAATCATCTAAACATTAAATTAACAAACCGATGAAAACCGATATACATCCAAAAAATTACCGTAAAGTTGTGTTCAAGGATATGAGCTGTGATCATTCTTTTATCACACATTCTTGTGTTGACACCAAAGAAACTATTGTTTGGGAAGATGGTAATGAGTATCCTTTGTATAAGTTAGAGATTTCTTCACAATCTCACCCTTTCTACACAGGTAAGCAAAACTTAGTGGATACTGCAGGACGTATCGACAAGTTCATGAAGCGTTACGGAAAGAAGTAATTTGCTTTTTCCACATTAAACCATGTTTTATAAAGGTTGCTTAGGCAACCTTTTTTTTGTTATAAACTTTTTTGTATCATCCGACTATAGTAGCTTTGAATATGCATTTTCAATTTTTCGACGATTCACAGATTAATCACCTGTTTCCATTAACTTTAACCCGTCCATCCGCAGATCTAAGAGTGGGAATTTTAACCATAGCCGAAAAGTGGTTGCATGATTTTTCAATTCAAGATTCTAATTCATTTGGATTTCAAACACGCGATTATTTGTCGAAAAAGTTTTTATCCATTCATGCAAAATCAACATCCCCCGAAATAATAACGTATATAAACGGAAAAGTGGTTCCTAACGAGGCCTTGAATCATCAAGTTCGCAATTTATCCACTAACCAAAAATTGGTTAAAGAGGGTGTATTGATTGCATTTCGCAGCCAATTACTCAATTTTACTGAGTTCAATACCCTTTTGGAAAACGATTTTTCGCAATTTGATTCCGTAGAGTTTGAGTCAAATATCACCGTTATTTCTCGTCCATTTCATATTTTTAAACTCAATGCTCAAGAAATCCAAGCCGATTTTGAGCGATTAACCGCAGGGAAAACCAGTCAACCGCTGTCACAAACCAATACTAAATTGGGTAAATTTCCGGTATTTTTAGAGGAAGGAGCACAAGTAGAATGTTCCATATTAAATGCATTGGACGGACCGATTTATCTGGGTAAAAATTCAGAAATTATGGAAGGTTCTGTTGTGCGTGGCCCGCTGGCTTTATGCGAAGGTTCTAAATTAAAATTATCAACTAAAGTTTACGGAGCAACCACCTTAGGACCTTATTCCAATGTGGGCGGAGAGGTGAATAATATTGTTATTCAAGGATATAGCAACAAAGGGCACGATGGATTTTTGGGAAATGCAGTTTTAGGCGAATGGTGCAATATCGGAGCCGATTCAAATTGTTCTAATTTAAAGAACACCTACGACGAAGTGAAAGTTTGGAATTATGCTACGCGTAGATTCGATAAAAGTGGTATGCAATTTTGTGGACTAATCATGGGGGATCATTCCAAATGCGGAATTAATACTATGTTTAACACGGGAACTGTTGTGGGTGTTGCATGCAATTTATTTGGTGCAGGATTTCCACGTCAATTCGTACCTGATTTTTCGTGGGGAGGTGCTTCCGGTTTTGTAACACATAAATTGACGGCAGTAGATAAAACGGCTGCATTGGTATTGGTGCGAAGAGGGAAGGAGTACAACGAATTAGAACAAGAAATAATGCATTACTTGTATCAAAATACGGCAGGCGAACGTACTTGGGAGATAGAAGAATCAGGTTCTTAATTATTACCCAAAATTTGGTATAAATTCTGGATTCTGATGATGTTCAGAAATGCATTTGGTAGATGTACAGAAATACATTTGGTAAAAAATCAATCACCTAATCCGCTAATATCCAATCCTCCGCCTAAGTCGCTTCGATTGTTGTTCGCTTTATCACAATTGAACCAATCGGGATTGAAATTATCTGGGCCAGTAAAAGGTTCTGCTTTGTATTTCAATTTAGGATTTTTCTGAATACTGCTCATAAAATAACCAAAAATTGGCATGGCCATTTGAGAACCTTGACCGATTAATGAAGAACGAACACGAACTGAAGGGTCATCAGCGCCCACCCAAGTAGCGCAAACCAATCCTTTGGTGATACCCACAAACCAACCGTCGGCAGCACCTTGAGTTGTACCTGTTTTTCCACCTACACTTCCCTCAATTCCAAATCTTCCGGTCATGCCGTAAGCAGTACCGCGTTGAACAACACGTTCTAATAGATGGGTCATGATGTATGCTTTTTCTGCACTCAAAACTTGATCGTGCTTAGGATTTTGGAATTCTTCTAAAACATTTCCATCTTTATCTTCAATGCGAGTAATGAAAGAGGGTTCTACCCAAAGACCTTTATTAACAAAAGCCGAGTAGGCGCTGGCCATTTCAAAAGGAGATAGCTCTACCGTCCCCAAACAGATAGAAGGTACACGAGGTATGCGGTCTTTTTGAATACCGATTCTCTCAGCAAATTGAACTACTAAGTCGGGTCCATCATCACCTAAACTTTTCATTATCTGCGCTGTGATTAAGTTATCCGACAATGCCAAACCCTTCCACATGGGCCAAATACCACCTGATTTTCCATCGAAGTTTTTGGGAGACCATTCCTGACCACCAGAAATGAAAACCGTGCGTTCACGTGGAAATTCGGTACATGGAGTGAATTTATTGATATCGATGGCGGTAGCATATACAATGGGTTTAAATGTAGAACCCACTTGGCGACGAGCATTTACGTTTACGTGGTCGTATTTGAAAAATTTGTGATTGATACCACCAACCCAAGCTTTAATATAACCTGTTTCAGGTTCAATAGCAATGAAACCGGCATGCAAAACTTTTTTAATGTAGACCATTGAATCATAGGGACTCATGGTAGTATCTCGATCACCATTCCAGGTAAAAATGGTCATTTTTACTGGTTTTTTAAGTTCAGAAATAATTTTTTTATGATCATCGCCAAATTGATCCGCTAGCAATTTATATCGATCGGTGCGTTTCAATGCATCTTCAATAAAATTTGGAATTACTCTACGATCGGTAATATATCTCCAAGGTTGCTCTTTACCCCAAGAAGAGGTAAATTTCTTTTGAAAATCCGTCATGTGTTTTTTCATGGCTTCTTCTGCTGCCATTTGCATTTCACTGTTGATGGTGGTATAAATTTTAAGACCGCTTCGATATAGATTGTAGTTATGATCTTTGCACCATTTTTTTAAATATTCACCCAAATAGGTTTTAAAGTAGGGTGCGAGTCCTTCGCTTTCTGCACTTCTGTAATTTAATTTTATGGGAAGTTCTTTTAGAATACTCAATGAATCGTCTGAAAGCATGTTGTACTTATTCATTTGATTCAACACAGTATTTCTTCTATTTAGAGAATTCTCGGCATTGTATTTGGGATTGTAGCGCCAATTCGCTTTTAGCATACCTACCAATACTGCTGCTTCTTCCAGTTTTAGTTTATTGGGACTTTTGTTAAAAAACTCTTTACTTGCTGCAGTGATACCGAAAGACAATCCGGAGAATGGCACTGTATTTAGATACATCACCAATATTTCCTTCTTTGTGTAGCGCTTTTCAAGTTCTACAGAAATCACCCATTCTTTGAACTTTTGCATGACTCTACCCAATTTAGAACTGGGTTTATCAAAACGGCTGAACATATTTTTAGACAATTGCTGGGTTATGGTAGATGCACCCCCATCCGTACCCAAACTAACAACTGCTCGTAATGTGCCACGAAAATCTATACCAGAGTGATTGAAAAATCGAATATCTTCAGTTGCAACTAAGGCATTATAAATATGTGGGCTAATATCCTCATACTTGGCATTAATTCTATTCTCAAGAAAAAACTGTCCAATTACAACGCCGTCTTCACCGTAAATCTCTGAACTTAAAGCATTTTTTGGATTTTCTAAATCTTCTACTTCGGGCATTTCACCAAAAAATCCCTTAGAAACACCTAAAAAAAATAAGAACCCCAAAAGGAATAAGCCCAACAGACCTATCCATACATTCTTTATGAAGCGAAAGCCTTTCAGCATATTGCTTCAAATATACAACGATTATTGATTGAATTCCTACAGATTATTCTGTTCTTTGTACCAATTCAAATAGGAATTCCAATTTAAAGATTTGACTAATAATTGCATGTTTTCATCCGAAATAGTGCAAACTTCGTATTCAAATAAACCTTTTCCGCTGAAATAAGAAGTTTGCTTTCTTAAAAACTGTGCGTAAAATTTACTTTTATCGGGTGAGGCGAAATTCTCAATGAAGATTAAATATTTTTGATCCGCTGCGATGGAGGGTCCCATTTGAATACTTTCAAACGAAAATTCCTTCTTATTCAAATCACTAATGGCTGATTTAATCATATTTACGTTGGAATTTTTGGGAATGATAATTACACATTGAAGCGGAGTTGTTGCTTTATCCATTGCATAAATACCGGTATTTTCGATTGGTTCAACTTTTGGTGCGCTCAATCGTTTTTTAGCTTGTAAAATAGCCAAAGATTTTTCAGATACGTCGGTATTCGGATAATCTTGAATGATCTGTTCGAGTAAGTCAAAACATTTATTGTCGTTTTGTTTTAATAAACAAAGGGCATACACATAGTCAAATCGAGGTTGTAAGGCATTTCCAGAATACGATTTGTCGGTTTCTAGTTTTACTTCCATCGCTTCCTTGTACAATCCTTTTTGGAAATACTCCAACATAGAATCGTAGTGGTTGGAAATTATTATATTGGTTTTATTATCTGTTGAATTCGATGTAACCACCAGTCCAGGATTTTCCAACATTTTAATATAAATACTCTCTGGATACTCTTTTTGAAGACTGTTTTTATACTTTTCAGTGTTTACATCCTCTTTTAAATATTTGTAAATCTTGATAATTTCATAATAAGCTTGGGGTTTATAGACCGAATTGGGATAACGATTTAGAAGATTTAAAAATTGCTCCAATGCTGGTTTTTCCTCATTCAATCGTGTAGCATAGATTTCACCCGATTTCATGTACGACTCTTCAATTTCAGTACCTAATTTTAAACGACTGTTTTCTGACATGGGCAAATCCATGTAATATTTGCGTTCATCTTCAGGAATACTTTTTAGTATAGCAGAGTCGATGGAACTTTTTTATGCGGTAGCATCATTCGATTTATTGCCAGAATTATCGTTGGGATTGGAGCTGCTTGAATTTTCCGATGAATTTGCTTTGGATGAATACTTCCAGAAATCATTATTGGTGCGGTTTCCCCAAATGCGATTAAAATCAGTTATACCTTTTTTACGAAGTGTAATATTGTAAAATGGGAATGAACTTCCACCCATTACCATTCCAGGCATTTGCATATCTCCGGTATTTGGCATGCTACCCGGCATGTTCATTCCCGGATTGTTGGATGTTTTAGACTTTTGATTTTTTTCGAATTGTTCCTTGGCTAATTTTTCTGCATTTTTAGCTTCACGAATTTTCTTTTGTCTCCAATCGGCATCAGTTGCCATCCGTATCAACGAATCGTTGTTCTTTATACGCAATAGGTGTTCCAATAAATCACCCAATACCTGGTTTTTCGCTAATATGGTTTCAAAATCTGGGTGTTTATCATCCAAAGTTTTGTTTGCAGAGTCATAATACAATCCAGCAACTTGATAATTGCGTTTATCAAAATATACATCCCCAATTTTTAAATAACTGGTAGTTTTTTGCGCTTTATCGGTCAATGAATTCTGAACACTTAACTTCAAAGTCTGCAATCCTTTTTCTGACTTCCCGCTTTTGATTTCATTGAGTGCAATTCGGTAATATATTTGGCCCTTGTACTCCAAGTTTTTATCGTCTCTAAGCATATCATTCAAAATTCGATTGGCTTTAGTAAAATTATTTTGATTGGATGTTAATAATTCAACTCGAGCAAGTTGCGCATTGAATGCAATTTCGTATGGTGGATTAAATAAAGGAACTTTGGAGAAACATTTTTCCGCTAATTCGATTTGATTGTTTTTCTGATATGCTTGTCCCAAAGCAAAATAGATGCGATATCGATCCATTCTATTTCTTACTTTCGGAAGGGCTTTCGCCATTAATTCTGCAGATTGTTGGTATTTCTTTTGCTTGTGATAAATTGCACCCAAAGTTAATTGCGCCTGCCACAATAACTTTTTAGGGAGTTCTTTATTGTCAACAATTGACTGAGCCATGGCTTCTGCCTCGATTACTTTGTCTTTAACCAATAATCCTTGAACGGTCCACAATCGAGCAGTAAATCGAATTTCTGGATCGCTGTACTGGTTAAATACATAGTCAAAAATATCGATAGCAGCATTGGGGTCACCTTTCAAGAAGTAGGCTTTTCCAGTGAGCAGAAACGCATCATCCACCCACTTACTTTTAGGATGACGATCAATCATGGTGCTGGCTTTTTTTATCACTTCATCCATGCTGGATTGATTTCCCATCAATGTTTCTGTTGAACCAAAATTGAATATTTCTATGGGTTTACGAAAATCTTCATTGTAAGATTCTCTAACCATATCGTAGGTTTCCAGCCATTTTTGTTCAGCATTAAAATACGTATTGTAATGTGCTAATGTATTATGCCATTGTTTATATCCCCAACTTTGTTCATCCTTACACGAGCTAATTGCAAACAAGAGCAAAAAGAAAAATAATGTGTAAAATGTGTGCTTTTGGGGAAACTTGACCCTCGATATCCTTAGTGAACGCATGGAATTATCCTATAAAAACGATATTTTTGAATTAATATTGAAAATGAACCTACAAAGGTTCCCAAAAATACCAAGAATTTTTGGCTATGACGAAAAAAGGAAATAAAATAATCCGCAATTTACGCAACAAGCATCGCTTCGTGTTAATAAATGACAATACTTTTGCAGAAGTATTCTCTATTCGCTTAACTCCACTCAACATATTGAGTTTGGTCAGTGGGTTGTTTATTTTCTTTACGTTTCTAATTTATTTGTTGTTTGCATTTACACCCATGCGCAGTCTTATACCTACGAAAATTGCTAGCAGTGATCGTGAGGAATTAATACAATTAAATCAAGAATTGGAAGATTTGAAACTGCAAATTGAAGTAAAGAATTCCAAAACAAAAATTCTGAATAATTTATTGAGCGACAAAGAGTCCGTTTATGACTCATCTTCAGTTCGAATGAATACAAAGCAGAATTAATGTAACCTCTTTTACTTTACCTTGTAATAACAATTTGTTATATTTGTAGAAATCGAAAATTTGAATGCTTATGTTAGGGTCCTCCAAAAATAAAGAAAAGAATAACTCATTACCCGGTCAAGCTGTAATCAATCTCATTGGAGTTGGAACCCAAATTCAAGGTAATATTCAATGTAACGGTGATATTCGGATTGACGGTGAAGTTTTTGGAGATGTTACTGTTGGACAGAAATTAGTTGTCGGTTCAACGGGTTCAATTAAAGGCAATGTTTTTGCATCAGAAGTAAGTGTTTCAGGCACTATTTTGGGTAATATTAAATCCGATAATGCAACCATTTTAATGGGTAAAAGTACCGTAACTGGCGATGTTTTTACCGCTCAAATCGTAATTGAACA
Source organism: Chitinophaga pinensis (assembly GCA_945890895.1). GTDB lineage: Bacteria > Bacteroidota > Bacteroidia > NS11-12g > UBA955 > VMCP01. Next base: position 51,029 of record CAMDDG010000006.1, read on the forward strand.
AGGCGCTACATTCAATGGTAAGTGCGAAATGAAAGGGTAGGAGCAGTTATGCATCCCTCAAATAAAAAAACCAATGTTTCATTTTTATCCTTTGTGGGGATAGCATTTCAAATGATTGCCACAATTCTCATTTTTACTTTTTTAGGATTGCAAGCCGATAAAATGAACTGGATAAAGAGCCGAATTCCCGTATTTACACTCACAGGCATATTTATGGGTTTGGGTGTATCTTTCTATTCGATATTTAAATCTTTGAAAAATTTGAAATAAGTTCAGTCATTCTCGAACTTAATACTACCTTTGCACCGATTTTTAAATCAAATCGTAGATGAAAGGGTATATCATCAAATTTAGTGTATTATCGGTAGCCATGATTTTAAGCATAGCCTTGGCGAAGATATTTACGAGTTATCCAATCAACTCTTGGATTTATTTGGGCATCATTTACCTAGCTGTTTTGTTTATTGCTGTTCATTATTTTACGCTACATGATGACAAAAATAACCCCAATAAAGGAATTCGAAAGATTATGATGGGTACCATGATACGTTTGTTCGCCACGGTTATATTTTTGATAATCAGCGTAATGAACAATGGAAAACCCGAATTAGGATTCGTTCTTACCTATCTTCTTTCATTTCTAATGTTTCTATTCTTTGATATATCAGAAATGCGTAGTAAATTGCGCCCCGATTTAGAAAAATCTAAAAATAACACAAATGCCTGAAAATCAATTATTTGCAAAATTTCAAAGTGTAACAAAAAAATCTCTGCTTGTTGGATTTGCTCTTTTTGTTGGAATTCAACTTCAGGCAAACAAGGTAGTGTCTGCCGAGCATGCTATTGAAGCACATGAAGTAAATGCACATGCAAACGAGGAGCATGAAAATGCTCACCAACAGGATCATGGAACAATAACACCGGATCAAGTAAATGCACATGCTGAGTCAGAGCAAAACAATGCTCATGGAAAAGCACAAGCTCACGAGAAAGAAGGTTTCGATGCGGGTAAAATGATTTTTGAGCACATCGGCGATGCACACGATTGGCATCTGTGGGGAGAAGGTGAACATGCGGTATCTATACCATTGCCTGTAATACTATACACAGAATCGGGTGGATTGACAGTATTCTCATCTTCAAATTTCCATCACGGTCATGCCGCTTACAATGGGTTTGTGTTGCATGAAGGTAAAGTTACTTGGGAAGATGCGAATAAAACGGAGTCTATTTATGATTTTTCAATAACCAAAAACGTTTTGGCAATGTTGATAGCCACCCTAGTTTTGTTGTTAATCGTAATTTCAATGGCCAAGCACTATACCTCCAATCAAGGGAAGGCGCCAAAAGGATTCTACAACTTAGTTGAGCCATTGATTTTGTTTTTAAGGGACGACATTGCTAAACCTTCTATTGGACACAAAGCAGATAAGTTTATGCCTTTGTTATTGTCCATATTTTTCTTTATTTTCATCAATAACATATTTGGTTTAATTCCCATTTTTCCAGGTGGAGCGAATGTTACTGGAAATATCGCTATAACATTAGTATTGGCATTAGTTGTGTTTGTTACCGTTACAATAAACGGAAACAAGTACTATTGGAAACATATCTTTATGCCTGATGTACCTGGTTTTATGTACATCATTATTATTCCGATTGAAATATTGGGTGTAATATTAAAGCCATTCGTATTGATGTTACGTCTATTTGCAAACATCACAGCAGGACACATCATCATTTTAGGATTCTTTTCTTTGATTTTCATTTTTGGAGCAATGAGTCCAGGATTGGGTTATTTGGTGAGTCCTTTAAGTGTTGCGTTCACCGTATTTATGAGTATGTTGGAAATGTTAGTGGCCTTTTTACAAGCATTTGTATTCACATTGTTGAGTGCAATTTACATTGGAATGGCTGTTGAAGAACATCATCATTAATTTTTTGAATTACAACGAATAAAGATTGTAAGTTTGCAGTAGAATAAAAAGAAACCAAACGATGCAGTAAAATTTTAGAATTGCATTGTTGAAATTAAATAGAACATAAAAACCAAAATCAAAAACATAAAATCATGAGTTTAATGAACACGCTTCTTCAAGCAACGGATTTAGCCGCTGCTTACAGCAAAATGGGTGCCGCTATCGGCGCAGGATTGGCAGCTATCGGTGCCGGTATGGGTATTGGTAGAATCGGTGGTAGCGCCATGGAATCAATTGCACGTCAACCAGAATCAGCTGGAGACATCCGTGCGAATATGATTGTGGCTGCAGCTCTTATCGAAGGTGCTGTATTCTTCGCGATTGTTGTTTGTTTGTTGATTCTTTTCTTGTAAAAAAAATCCGGGGACTGTGAACAACGGTCCCCGTTAATTTTTTAAAAAAATGCAATTAGTTACACCTGCTATAGGATTGGTATTTTGGATGTTGGTGACGTTTGTCATCGTACTTACCATATTGAAGAAATTTGCATGGAAGCCCATTTTGTCTTCCATCAAAGAGCGTGAAGATACAATTTCAAATGCTCTTAATCAAGCGGAACAAGCTAAAAACGAAATGGCACGTTTGCACGGTGAAAATGAGCAATTATTGGCTCAAGCAAGATCTGAGCGCGATGCTATGATGAAAGAAGCCCGTGAGATGAAAGAGAAAATTGTAGGCGACGCAAAAACTACGGCTGAAGAAGAAGCTAAGAAATTGATTGCACGTGCAAACGACGAAATCAATAAGCAAAAGCTAGCAGCTATGGATGAGTTAAAGAAAGAAATTGCTCATTTTTCAGTTCAAATCGCTGAGAAATTGGTTGCTGATAAATTAGAAAACAGCGAAGCTCAGCAGAAGTTGATCGCAACGTATTTGTCGGACTTAAACAACAAAGCACAAGCTTAATATTATGTCTGAACAAAGAGTTGCCTCACGTTATGCCAAAGCACTTTTCGATAAAGCTGTAGAGGATAACGCTTTAGAAGCGGTTAAAAATGACATGCTTCACCTGATGGAGTTGTCTCAAGAAAGTCGAGATTTCGTTTTGTTCTTAGAAAGTCCTTTGTATAAAATGGCTGTTAAGAAAAACGCAATTGAGAAGTTAACTGCATCGTATCATCCGTTAAGCAAAGGTTTGTTTAATTTGATGATTGATAAATTCAGAGAGGCATATATTCCAGCCGTTGGAAATTTGTTCATTCAGATGTACAACAGAAAATTCCAAATTATGGATGTTTTCGTTACTTCGGCGGTGGAATTATCGAAGGAAACACTGAGCAACATCGAAAAGTATGTTGTTGAGCAGACCCAGGCGAAGAGTGTGGTTTTAAACACACAAATAAATAGCCGTGTTATTGGAGGATTGACCATTGAATTCGATGGTAAAATCTATGATAGCACTGTAGTAAATCAGTTAAATAAAATTAAAAAAGAACTTCAAATCGCATAAAAATTATGTCACAAATCAGGCCAGACGAAGTATCCAGCATTTTGAAAGACCAAATTTCTGGTTTTAGTAATGCTGCGAGTTTAGAAGAGGTAGGTACTGTACTTCAAGTTGGAGACGGTATCGCTCGTATTTACGGACTTTTCGGAGTTCAAAGTGGTGAGCTCGTTGAGTTCGAAAATGGTGTACGCGCCGTTGTACTTAACCTTGAAGAAGATAACGTGGGTGCGGTATTGATGGGAAGTAGCTCTGAAATCAAAGAAGGTGATAAGGTAAAACGTACCAATAAAATTGCTAGTATCAATGTAGGACATGGCATGTTAGGTCGTGTTGTAAATGCATTGGGAGAGCCTATCGATGGTAAGGGTCCAATTTCTGGTGATGTTTACGAAATGCCTTTGGAGCGTAAAGCACCGGGTGTATTGTTTCGTGAACCTGTAACTGAACCGTTGCAAACAGGTATCAAAGCGATTGATGCTATGATTCCAATTGGTCGTGGACAACGTGAGTTAATCATTGGTGACCGTCAGACAGGGAAGACAGCAATTGCATTAGATACCATTATCAATCAAAAAGAATTTTTTGAACAAGGTAAACCTGTATATTGTATTTATGTTGCTTGTGGTCAGAAAGAATCAACTGTTAAACAAGTTGTAAAATCATTGGAAGAGAATGGCGCTATGGCATACACAGTAGTAGTTTCTGCTCCTGCTTCAGCTCCTGCTCCTTTGCAATTCTTTGCTCCAATGTCAGGTTGTGCAATTGGTGAATATTTCCGCGATTTAGGTTTACCAGCATTGGTTGTTTACGACGATTTGTCTAAACAAGCAGTTGCTTATCGTGAAGTATCATTGTTGTTACGTCGTCCTCCAGGGCGTGAAGCATATCCTGGTGACGTATTCTATTTGCATAGTCGTATTCTTGAGAGAGCTTGTAAATTGAACTCAAACGATGAAATCACTTCCAAAATGAACGATTTGCCACCGTCATTGGCTGGCAAAGTTAAAGGTGGTGGATCGTTAACTGCATTACCAATCATCGAAACACAAGCGGGTGACGTATCTGCATACATTCCAACCAACGTAATTTCGATTACAGATGGTCAGATTTTCTTGGAATCTAACTTGTTTAACTCAGGTGTTCGTCCAGCAATTAACGTGGGTATCTCCGTTAGTCGTGTGGGTGGTAACGCTCAAATCAAGTCAATGAAGAAAGTTGCTGGTACATTGAAATTGGATCAAGCGCAGTACAGAGAGTTGGAAGCGTTTGCAAAGTTCGGTTCTGATTTAGATGCTGCAACTAAGAATGTATTGGATAAAGGTGCTCGTAACGTAGAATTGTTGAAACAAGCCCAATTCAGTCCTCAAACAGTTGAGAATCAAATCGCTATGATTTACTTGGGAACTAAGAATTTATTGCGTTCTATTCCTGTAAATAAAGTACGCGAATTTGAAGTAGCTTTTGTTGATTACATGAATGCAAAACATAAAGATGTATTGAATCAATTGAAAGCTGGTAAAATTGACGATTCTGTTACTTCTGTTATAGAATCAGTTGGTGCTGAAATTGCTAAGAATTACGCTGCATAAAATAAACCATGTCAAATCAAAAGGAAATCCGGGCTCGAATTTCATCGACCATCAGTACACAGCAAATCACCAAAGCTATGAAATTGGTGAGTGCTACAAAATTGCGTAAGGCAACTGAAGCTATCATTCGCATGCGTCCGTATGCAATGAAACTTCAAGGCATTATGTCAAATTTACAAGATAGTGCAGATGACGAGCGTTTAGCGGTTTACTTTAACTCCAGAGATCTAAAGAAAGTAGCTTTAGTGGTTATTACTTCGGATCGCGGTTTGTGTGGGGCATTTAATTCAAACGTGGTTAAAAGAACTCGAGCTCTTCTTGAAAATGATTATAGTTCCTTGGTACAATCAGGAAATGTTGACATCATTTGTATTGGAAAGAAAGGGGCAGAAACTTTAAAACGTTTAGGTTACAATGTAAATACATCTTACCAAGGTTTGTTGTTAGATTTGAATGCTCAAAATGCATTTGATTTTGCTGAAACTTTAATCCAACGTTTCCGTTCAAATGAAATTGATAAAGTAGAGGTTATTTACAATCAATTTAAAAATGCAGCAACTCAAATTCTAACCAACGATACTTTATTGCCAATTGCTGGTGCAAAACAAGTGGATTCTCAGAATCATGAGTTCTTGTTTGAACCAAGTAAAGTTGAAATTTTGGAAGATTTGATTCCTCGTAGTTTGAAGACTCAATTGTACCGTTCGATTTTGGATTCTTTAGCTTCTGAACATGGAGCAAGAATGGTAGCAATGGACAAAGCAACTGATAACGCTGGAGAATTGTTAAGCGCGCTTAAATTGGCGTATAACCAAGCACGTCAGGCTGCGATTACTCGTGAAATTTCTGAGATCGTAGGTGGTGTTGCCGCATTAGAAGGTTAATTCTTTTACTAATAACTAGTATAAATAATAAAAAAAGAGGCTCAAGAGCCTCTTTTTTTATTATTTATTGTTAAAATATGACTATTGAATATTTCTTCTAATTGCAATTATGAAATTTCTATTCAAATGGTAATCAGAAAGTTCCTGAACATATGATGACTATTGAATATTTCTTCTAATTGCAATTATGAAATTTCTATTCAAATGGTAATCTGAAAGTTCCTGTGCATTTGATGACTATTGAATTTCTCTTCCAACTTTACCCATTATACTCTGTTGTTAGACAACAAACTTGTGAATTTTTCCAAATAAATACATACAAATTGGTCCGTGGCCATAAATTATTTATTTGGCACATAAATAAAATTGAAAATCGAACTTTAAATCACAAAAGTTATTCTACGGTTTCATCAATTCGCGAAACTTCAATGTATTTGTGCGTAGATTTAATTTTGTGAACCAACAAATCCAAATCATGGGAAGTGTTTACCATAACTTCAATAATTCCCCCAAATGTGCCATCGTCATTCGCTCTAATATTGATGCTTTTCATATTTACCTCCATGTCTTTAGAGATGATATCTGCAATTTTACTCACGATACCTACATCGTCAATTCCACGAACCGATAATTTTACATCGAATGCATTCTTGTATTGAGTTTGCCAGCTCGCTGGAATAATCCGATATCCATATTGACTCATTAATTTGGATGCATTAGGACAAGTGGTTCGATGGATTTTAACTCCGTCACTAACAGTTACAAATCCAAAAATGGGTTCACCGGGCAAAGGATTACAGCATTTTGCCAAAGAATAGGGTAGTTCATAATCTTCACCGAATACTATCTGTCCTGCAGATTTTTTCTTTTCTTTGATTTCAATTTCTTTAGTTTCAGAAATTGGAGTTTTTTTGGCAAGAATATCTAACAACAAATCCTTGGTCATACGAATTTTACCCAGAGCTACGGCATTGAAAAATTCATTGGGTGAACTGTATTTATAGAATTTAGTAATGGTTTTTATGGAATTATCGGTGAAATTTAAACCGTGTTTTTGGAATAAACGAGCCATGATATTTCTGCCCTGTCCGGATAATTTAGTCTTTTCATCCTTTAAAAATTCACGAATTTTCGATTTAGCTCTCGCGGTTTTAACCATTTCGAGCCAGCTTTCTGTAGCTCTTGGTTTTTGAGTAGTTAAAACTTCTACAATGTCTCCATTTTTCAATGAGTAACTGATAGGCACGAGTTTACCATTTACCTTAGCCCCAATGGTTTTAAGTCCTACTTCGGTATGAATATTAAAACCAAAATCCAACGCCACCGAACCTATCGGCAATGCTTTCACGTCTCCTTTTGGAGTAAAAACATATATATCTTCACCGAGTAATGTGCTCTTAAATTCATTAACAAGATCTAATGCGGATAAATCATTATTTTCTAAGGTTTCCTTAACTGAATTCAACCAATTATCGAAAGCATCATCTTGCTGCGAGTGCTTATTTGATTTTCCAGAAGGATTTTCTGCTTTATATCTCCAATGCGCGGCTAAACCTCTTTCCGCAATATCATCCATTCGCTTAGAACGAATTTGAACTTCGACCCAACGTCCTTTAGGGCCTAAAACAGTAGTGTGTAAAGCAGAGTAACCATTGTTTTTAGGTCTACTTAACCAATCCCGTAATCTTCCTTCATGCGGTCTGTATTGGTCCGTAACAATGCTATAAACCCGCCAACAATCAATTTTTTCTCTATGAATTGGAGCGTTTACAATAACTCGAATGGCGAATGCATCGTAAACTTCTTCAAAAGGAATGCCTTGTTTTTGCATTTTACGATGAATCGAATAAATGCTTTTGGGTCTACCTTTAATTTCCGAAATATCCACACCCGAGGATTCTAATTCGGCTTTCAGCGGTTCAATGAACTCACGAATGTATCTTTGTCGGGATTGCTTTGATTCTGCAATTTTTGCGGAAATATCACGGTAAGTCTGAGGCTCTGTGAATTTCAACGACAAATCCTCCATTTCTGTTTTTATGGCATTCAAACCCAATCGATGTGCCAATGGAGCATAAATATAAAGCGTTTCAGATGCAATTTTCAGCTTTGTTTTATCTGGAACGGATCCTAAAGTGCGCATATTGTGCAAACGATCACACAGTTTGATTAGAATTACGCGTAAATCTTCCCCCAAAGTAAGAAGCATTTTCTTGAAATTCTCTGCCTGTAGACTGGAGTCTTTGTCTACCGTTTCAAATACTACGGAAATTTTGGTTAATCCATTGATAATTTCGGAGACTTTGGATCCAAACTTTCGTTCGATATCATCTAAGGTAATATCGGTATCCTCAACTACATCATGAAGTAGTGCACTAATAACAGAAGTAGTGCCTAACCCCAATTCGCCGGCTGCAATTTGTGCAACGGCCAAAGGATGAAAAATATAGGGTTCACCACTTTTTCTGAAGGTTCCTTCATGGGCCCGGGCAGCATAATCAAATGCCTCCCGGACTTTTTTAATTTTATCTTTGGTGACTTTATCGCCTAAGGTTCGCAATAATTGGCGATAACGATTCAGCAACTCGTGCCGATAGGCTTCGTAAACTTCACCATCGAGCAATGCCATAAATTACTTGTTTAGTTCAGCAAAATGATGGAAGAAGCGAGGAATTGTTTCAATACCTTTGAAGTAATTAAATACTCCGTAATGTTCATTCGGACTGTGAATTGCATCTGTATCCAATCCGAATCCCATTAAAACAGTTTTGGTTTGAAGTTCTTTTTCAAACAATGCTACAATGGGTATACTTCCACCGCCTCGAGTAGCAATCGGTTCAACGCCAAAAGTATCTAACATGGCTAATGAAGCTGCTTTAAACGGTACGCTATTGGTTGGTGTTAGTACGGGTTCTCCACCGTGATGTGGGCTCACCTTTACTTTTACAGAAGCAGGAGCGATACTTTCGAAGTGCTTTTGGAATAATTCAGTGATTTTATCAGAACTTTGATTGGGAACCAAACGCATGGAAATTTTGGCAAATGCTTTACTTGGCAATACCGTTTTAGCACCCTCACCAATATATCCACCCCAAATTCCATTTACATCAAGTGTTGGACGAATACCTGTTCTTTCAATGGTAGAAAAACCTTTTTCTCCAAGAACATCGTCTATATCCAAATGCTTTTTGTATTCTTCCAAATCAAAAGGAATTCGAGCTAAAGAATCGCGGTCCTCAACTGAAACTTCCAATACATCATCGTAAAAACCGGGTATGGTAATGTGCCTGTTTTCATCGTGCAAACTAGCAATCATGGTACACAATACATTAATTGGATTGGCAACTGCTCCGCCATAAACACCGCTATGTAAATCAATGTTGGGTCCGGTAACTTCTACTTCTACATAACTCAATCCACGTAACCCTACATCAATCGATGGGATGTCATTCGCAAGAATTCCGGTATCGGAGATCAAAATAACATCCGCTTTTAATTTTTCTTTATTATTACGACAATAGGTACCTAAATTAGAACTTCCCACTTCCTCTTCTCCTTCAATCATAAACTTTACATTGCAGGTTAAAGATTGAGTCTGCATCATCGTTTCAAACGCTTTCACGTGCATGAAAAACTGTCCTTTATCGTCGCATGCTCCACGAGCATAAATTTTACCATCTTTAATCGTGGGTTCAAATGGGGGAGTATGCCACAATTCATTAGGAACAGATGGTTGTACATCATAATGTCCGTAAACCAAAACCGTTGGCAAACTGGGATCAATAATTTTTTCACCGTAAACAATGGGATATCCTGCGGTTTCTTCAAGTACCACATTTTCAGCACCTGCTTTGGTCAAAAATTCAGCTACCGATTCAGCACATTTGCGTACATCCCCTGCAAAAGCAGAGTCGGCACTGATACTTGGAATTCTCAATAGTTGAAATAATTCTTCTAAAAAACGCTCTCTATTTGATTCAATATAACTCAATGTAGACATAGGTGCAATTTACGATTTTTTTATCTTATCGAGGGATAAAAACACGTAAAAATTCGAGGAATATTGAGTTATTTTGCACCTGTGAATCCAGATACTACTCAGATATCAATTGACTCTTTTAAGAGCGAAGTTTTTATGTACGAAGTGATTTTCACCGTAATCATTTTTACAGCGGTTTACTTCGTGCTTAAGCAGTTTAAATCCAAAGAAAAGTCGGCTAAAGACCAGAATTCTAAATACAATTCCGACTTACAATGAGATTTCAGGAATTTCACCTTCCACAACGAGACGCCCTTCGGTTTTTGAACGTATTTCGTCGATACTTACACCAGGAGCACGTTCTCGTAATTCGAACCCGAGTTCCGTAATTTCAAATACGCCCAATTCTGTAACTACTTTTTTAACACATCCCAATCCGGTAATGGGTAATGTGCATTTGGAAAGTAATTTGCTTTCACCCGCTTTGTTGGTGTGTTGCATGGCTACAATAATGTTTTTTGCAGAAGCTACTAAATCCATAGCTCCACCCATACCTTTCACCATTTTACCGGGGATTTTCCAATTGGCAATATCACCATTATCACTAACTTCCATAGCTCCCAAAACGGTTAAGTCTACTTTTCCAGCACGTATCATTCCGAAGGATGTAGCGCTATCAAACACAGCTGAACCCTTGGTCATGGTAATAGTTTGTTTACCTGCATTAATTAAATCGGCATCTTCTTCTCCTTCAAACGGGAATGGACCCATTCCCAATAACCCATTTTCACTTTGTAAAACTACTTCGATTCCCTTGGGAATGTAATTCGCCACCAAAGTGGGTATTCCAATTCCTAAGTTCACGTAGTACCCGTCTTTTAATTCACGAGCTATCACTTGGGCGATTCCGAATTTATCTAACATCTCTACAAATTTGAGGAAAAAAATCTAAAATCGAAATATTCCTATTTCGATAATCTCAAATGATAAACGCTTTTTTCCGTTTCACCAACCTTCCCATACAATTCACTTAGATATAAATGTGCAGTTTTATTATCTGGTGTTAACCATATAACTTGTTCAAAGTGACGTTTTGCTTGTGCTAAATTCCCTTCTAAATAATACACAGACCCTAAATTCAACCAAGTTAATGCGTGTCGTTTTGCTGAATTCATCTGCTTAATTAATATAAACTTAGCTTCTGAAATTCGTTTTACTCGAATGAGTGCGTTGGCATATTCTGCTCCAAAATCCAAGTTCAAAGGCATTTTTTGATACGCCAAACGATAGTATTCGAGCGCAACCGTCAATTTTTTACTGTAATCAAAACTCTTTGCCAATCGATAATATGTCCAAACATCTACCGATTTTTGGTTCGATTCTTCAGTCAACTCCTCCAGTCCCTCCAACTGAATTACATTCGAATACATTCTTTTGAGGAAATACAAGTGAATCTGTTTCTCTAATTTAATAATATCTGCATTCAGAATTCCAAAATTGGGATCATCGAATTCCGTTGTGTTTATTAATTGTTCAGCTTTTTGCAAGTATAAGGGTTGAGGATCGAATTTTTCAAAATACGACAAGTAAGCAGAAATTTCCGACAGTTGATTGGGGGATGGGTTATTTACGCAATACAATCCCAGTAATTTACCCTTATTTATGTCTCCAATTTCTTTAGTTTCTGAGGAATTAGATACCGTGCGATTCACTTTTCCGTTTACTCGAGATGTTCTCGAGGTTTGATTTTTTTGAACTGTTTGTGGGGATGAATTTTCTGAAAGTATTGATTTGCCAGAACCCGAAATAGATGGAGTATTCAATAAATTCAAATTTTTAGGCCGTTGAATTTTATGATCATGAACCATCACATGCGGAATGTCTTCTGCACCACTAGCAGGCATATGACATCCAACGCATCCATTTTCGTGAATTTGTTTATTTGCAGGCAGTTTGCATTGATGTAATTTACTTTTTTTACTTTGATCCTGATGACAACCCATGCAAGTTTGATTAAAAACTTGTTTCTGTGTGGCCTTCACACTCACATGTGGATTATGACAATTAATGCACGTAAAGTTGATTTTTGCATTGTATGATTCTAATTGATTTTTTGGATTGGAAGCTATAAAACATGCACTTTGTTGGAAACGATCTGAATGTCCTGCCATTACGAAATAATCGTTGTTTTCGTACTTGGGCATGTAAACCTCAAAAACATCGCTTAGTTTCATGCCTGGTCGGAAATCACTAAATAATTTACCGGGTTTTAGAACATTATTTCCTTGCAAATGACATCGTTGACAGATATCTACTTGACGTGAGTAGGGCAATCGTTTTGGATTTACAATACTTCGATCGGCTTCTTTGGACGTATCCACCAAAATACCTTGTCGCTTTAAATTAACATGCAATTCACCCGGCCCATGACAGCGTTCACAATCAATACCTTTAGGAATTTTATTGAAGATATTGATCGATTGAGGATTAACCTCCGGCATTCCATTATGACAGCTCATACACTCCATATCAATTTTACGTTCAAAGGATGTGTTTACTGTTTCAAAACCCGGCGGTAAATCCCAAATTCCTTTTTGAGTGTAATAGGTTAAAGGTGCTTGATGAAGATAGGGTCCATCTTTCCAAAAATGAGAATTGGTGTGTTGTCCGCTGCCAATTATGTAGGAAATATATTCTTTTCTTTGATGCGTTTTAATCAAATTCTCAACTCTAAATTCCTCAATAAAGAGCGAATCGTTCGACCAAAAAGGGTAGTAGTATAAATTTCGGTTTTTATCGTAAACGGTATATCGAAAGGAGGTATTGGGAATGGTTTTGAACTGTTGAAACGTGCCTTTTGATTTTGAGCGAGTTGCCGAATCAAAGGATTGTCCCATTCCCGTATGAACAAAAGTAGAATGGACATTTTCATGACACGTCATGCACGTTGACATTCCCACATAATTGACCGTATCGTGTAAATTCCAGAAATATTCAGGAGTATCCCTGTTATTGGTTATTGATGTCGGAGATGTGGTGCAAAAATTGAGTGATACAATCGAAATGCATCCCACAAAAAAAAATAAAACAAGATAATGAAGCTTTATTTTCTTTTGCATAAAAAGGGTTCTAGCAAACCTAATGTTAGAATATTATTCAAATTCTTTTTGCCAATCCAAAACACCGCCGATTAGGTTTCTTACGTTTTGAAATCCACTTTGAAGTAGAAATTGCTGTGCCGTTGCGCTTCTTTTTCCGCTTCTGCAGTGAACAATGATTTCTTGATCTTTCCAGTCTTCTATTTCATCTAAACGACCCGGTAATTCACCCAAGGGGATTAATTTTCCATTTAAATTGAATTCATCAAACTCAAACGATTCTCTTACATCCAATAAATTAATGGGTTCACCAGCGTCCATTCGCTGTTTTAATTTGATAACGGAAATATCTTCAATCATAATTGAAGCAAATTTACAAATACTTCCGAATGATTTAATGATTGTTTATTTTTTGGAACGAAACACTTCCCCAACGACCGTCGGAAAGTTGCACTCGAGTATAATAAGAACCGGGTTTTAAATCGCTAATATCAATATCGGGAGTATTTTCAACCGACTTTACCAATCTACCCGAAGCGTCCATGATTTTTACTTTTTTCACTTCAAATATTCCACAATCTACCTTAATGATATTCTGTGCCGGGTTGGGATAAATCCGAGCTGAAACAGCCGGAATTTTTTCTGTTGAAAAGGAATAATTAACGCGTTCACCAAACATCATACGAATCATAGGTGTTCCTTTTATCGAGTAATCTGCGCGCTCCCAGCTTCCCAAGAGATTGTAAAAAAGATGCGGATTGTACACGTCATTACCCATGAAACGATAATTGTTGTCGTATCCAACATTCAGTACATAAGGCATTTGTTGAATCCAACCCACGTAGTACTGGCCTTTGGGTAAAAACAACACACTATCGAAGAAAATGTAATTAAAATGATTGATGGAATCACGATACACTGGGCGATTTACCGCAAATTCATAGATCAATTGGTCTTGATTATCCGGACTACCCAAGGGTGAAAGTTTTTTCCAAATTCTCAATTTAAAACTTCTGAAACTCACGTCTTCTTTAACTTGGGTAAAGTAAATGGCTAAGCCACGGAGTGAATCGTCTTGCAAGGTGTTGAATTCCATGGCAAATTGCCCGCGAATATTACCCAAAAATGCATAATCCAAACCAAAACCACCTTCAGCAGAACCATCGTCGTACGAATACCAAGGCATGAATTGGTGCGTGAGAGAATATCGATTATTTTGATTGAGTGAATTATAATTCTGAGGCGTGTTATCGTTACTTCTTGGATCTATTACCCAGGAGTAATTCAGTTTAGGTGTGTTTCCGGTCAGAGTATCGAAAACGGGGGTATTGAAATTTTCCGCGGTATCTGATTTGGGTAATACATTTCGAGAACTAACGGTAAAATCTTGCTCAAACAACCTCTGTCCAAATCCGTTTTTGATTTCTAATTGAAAACGGGTTTGCACGGTGGCGGTTTCATTTAAATTTCGAATTCTTAATTGTGCACCTTTTCCGCGAATGCTATTAACATTGCTTTTATAATGACTGTATGGAACATTTGAATAATCCGTGCATAATCCCGCTTGAGCCGTAACCACACCTACATCTTCAATATCATTGATTCCTGCGGTCCGATTTCTATCCATTCGGATGTAATCGATGTGCCAATGATTCAAATTACCCGTAGCTTTGGTGTAGTTGACAAAACGAAATTGAAAATCAGGATTAAAAAAATCAAATCGATCAACAGGAACAAAAACTTCATTAAATTGATTCATTTTAGCCCCTGAAGCAGCCCAAACACGGTGCCAAACATGATTTTTCCCTTTGAAAAACAAAATAAGTGAATCTTCGGGTTCGGGTAGGTCGCCGAGGCCTTGAGTTTGATAAAAGAAACTCAAATAAACATTATCGGTTGGCTTGTAGGGAAACGTATTACTCCCGAACTTATAAAATTGTAAGTTTATAGGTTGGGATGTTAAACTGTCTGCAAATACAGAAATATTTTTATTTAAGGTTTGATAGGGATTCCCTTTGGAATTCAAATGATCAAACGTAGCTACATTGGCATTGGGATGTTTCGTTGAAAACGAATTATTGATCCAAACCTGACGATCCACCCATTTACTTGGATCGGGATAACCAACATTTTGTGTGAAGTCCTCAAAAAAAGGCAAATCCATGGTATCGTTGATTGACCATGCAAATGGATGAACAATTACTTTGTGTTGATTTTTAATGTATTCTGATTCAATTTCCGCGATGGATTCGATGGGAACCACCTTAAGATATTGCGCATTGATTTTACCTGTCAATAATAAAGACAAGGTAAAGAAGAAACAAAATCGGTAATTGATTTTCCAGGTTTTCACAACGCTCATATACAATTCGAAAGTACTTTTAGAGAAATTACAAAATTACGCAAGTGGACTCAAGTTTTTTGTCATTTTTCTCTGTAAAAAAACATTCAAAACAAATCTATAACGTAAAAACGGTTAAAATATTGTATGCGTTAGCCGAAAGTTAAAGTTTGATTAATTTCCCATATCATCAGGCACATCTGCCGATTCATTTATTAATAATGAATCACCTTCAGAAAATTTGGATTTATCGTTGGATGCTACCACCAAATCTATAACAGAACCTGTTGGAATCTGAGTTCCTGGCTGAATTACACTGCCGCGATACAATTGATTTACTATCAGATTGTTGCCAATTTCATCGTATTCGAAACTGATTTTTCCCAATTGCAAATTCCGATTTTTTAAAACTGCAGTAGCCAAAGTTAAGCTCATATCTACCAATTTGGGCATTTTAACCTTCGGACGATTCCCCGTGTTAATTACCAAATAAATGGTTCTGCCTGTTTTCACTTCGTCGTTGCCTGCTGGATTTTGTTCCACAATAGAGAAGGGTTCGGCTTTTTCATTGTAAACCGAATCCACCACTTTGGCATTTAATCCTAGTTTTTCAAACTCAATAACGGCTTCTTCGTAAGTTTGTCCTACCACAGTAGGCACAGAAATTCGTTGGTTATGATTGGTGTACCATCCTAAAGATTGAAGAGAAATAAACAAAAAAACCACCGCAGCTACAGCTGCTAAGGCAATATTTAACCAAAAGTTCTTTAGGGGTTTCACGATTTGAGTTTTTTTAATTGTTCTCCAAATTTCAATATTTCTCTGATAAAATCAAAAGGCTTGTATCCATTAATCGCTGCCTGATGATAAATACAGGTTGCAGGCGTCATACCGGGCAAGGAATTGATTTCAATGATTACCGTTTCAACTCGACCGTCTTTGAAGATCTTAACAAATGCATCGATTCTGCAGTATCCTGTAACATCCAAAGCGCGAGCAACGGATTCTAAGGTTTTTCTGACCTCCAAACTGATTCGTTTTTGTTCCTCGGGATCTTTAGAAAACCGCGATGGTGTAATGTTTTGTCCTTCACCCGCCAAAAACTTTTCTTCCAAACTTAAAATTTCCGATTCTGCCAGTGATTCTGATGGTTCAAAAATTTCGTATTCTATCGTGCCATCCGACTTCAAATGAGTCAACATTCCCCCAGTCACTTCCAAAAAGCGTTCGCAATCACCTTTGTCGATGAATTTTTCAATGAGGACTTCCGTTTTTATTGGAATTTCATCTGCTGGAGTAACACCCATTTTAGAAGCTATTTCAGCGGGAATTTCTCGATTTTCACGGAACAACATGGATAAATACGAATTCAAATCTTCTGTATTTTTCAGCTTTCTTACAGCGGCACTGCAACCATCATCGGCCGGTTTTGCAATCATTGGAAATCCAAATTGCTTTTCAATTTCATCCACCAAATGATGGGCGTTTTCTTGAAATTCCGCTTTATTCACCATGCGGTGATCGGCTACCAGGAATCCCAATTCGCGGAGCTTTTTATTCGTTTCGAATTTATTGATGGTTATTTCTGAGCTGTGAGCTTGGGATCCATTGAAATAAATTCCTTCCCTCCATAAATCCTTTTGTAAGGTTCCATCTTCACCGGGCCGACCATGCAATGCAATAAATACGCCGTCTACTTCTTTTTTTAATTCCGAAATAGCCATTTTTTCAGGCTTAAACACGACATTCCCTCCCGTAAATTGTTGTGTAATTCCTTTTGTTTCTCTTTGAATGGCTTCAATTATTGGGTTGGATTGATAGTTTAGAATTTTATCTCGAATATCGTCGGCATTATCCTTCAATATTATATTTAACGGCAATCGATACAGTTGATATGCGCTGGAATCCCCCGCCAAAAACAAAGGAATCGCTTCAAAATCACTGCTGGAACTGATTTTTTCAAATACGTTTCTACCGGATTCCATGCTGATATGACGTTCGAAGCTGTAACCACCCATAATCACCCCGATTTTTTTTCTGTTTTCGGGGGATGTCGAAAGTTGTTGAATTGCCGTTTCGAGTGAAGTTAATAAGCGCTGGTGTATTTGTCCTTTAGGATGAAAATACGTTCTTCTTTTTAGGGATGTATGGATAATATACGTAAGAAATTGCGATGGATTTAAGCCAATTTCAGCAGCTTGATGAAAGAAAAATGAACTGGGCATCATACCGCTGGTGGTGTTCGGATCGTTTAAAAACACCTGTCCTTCTTCTGTTACGAATCCATCGATTCGAGCATACACTTCGAACCCTAAATACTGATACAATTCAGTGCAGGCCTTTCGGATATTTTCTAAAGTAAGTCCATCTACTTCAATGGGAGTGACTTTGTGACTCAAACCCGGTAAATATTTGCTGCGATAATCGAATAATAATCCAGGTTTGCGGATTTCCGTTGGAGGTAATGCCACCGGATGACCTGATTGATCTTCAACAACAATGCATGAAAATTCCTTGCCACGGATAAGCGATTCTATTAAAACGAGCGACTCAGAATCTTCAGCTTCCAATAAAACGTCGTATTCGGAATGAATCAACATATCCAACAATTGATCGGGTTGTTGAATCCATTGTATTGCAGTAGGATTTTCAACCGATGCAACATGTATAGGTAGTCCCAAGCCGCTTCTAATATCGGTTAACCACTTGATGTATTCAATTTGTTCATCGCTGGATTTGGATTTGAAGTCGGATATTTTGAGTTTTAATTTGAAAAATGCCAACTCCATTTGGGTGTTGAATTCTTCAAAATTGGAATGGGTAACAATACTCACGCCCAAGGAGGAACCTTGGTGAGCCGGTTTAATTACAAAACCTTCTGGAAATTTAAGTACTAATTCTTGGTGAAATTTTTGTTTTTCGGGGGATGTTTTAGCGTTCCAGTCAAATTTGCTGATTTGGGTAAAGGAATTCACATATAAATTTCCCGGTTTTTGGAAAACTTTCTGTGCAAATTTATCGATTCCCACTGCCGAAGGCATAATACCCGAACCGGTGTAAGGAATTCTAAACCACTCCAGTATACCCTGAATACTGCCATCTTCACCAAAAGTTCCGTGTAAGCACAAAAATGCTAAATCAATTTTAGTGACAATTTCTTCCCAAGTCAATACTTTCCCCAGCGATTTTAACAATTCCAGTTGAGCTCCTTTATGTTGACTCAGAGGTTTGGATTCCGATTCTTCATGCGAATCTAAGATGCAATCAACCGATAAATTTTCAGCATAAATTTGAAACCCATACGGTAATTCGGGTAAAAAGGCAGCGGGTGGGTAAAAGTCTCGAATACTTCCTTTGTAAACATATTCCCAATCCAATTCCACGATGTTCCCAAAGCTATCTACAAATAATGGAATGGGATCAAAAAGGGACTTATTTAAGTTGTCGTATACAGTGCGGCCACCAGCAAACGAAACTTCGCGTTCACGGGATTGACCACCAAAAAAAATACCTACTCGGATTTTTTGCATCTTATTGCAAAATTAGGTCAAAATGACAGTTACACAACTTCACTTAGTCGGGATTTTATCGTTAATTTGCGGTCAGAATGTTAACTCAAGTTGTATTGTTTGAAAATGA